>JAGPDJ010000145.1 GCA_018057635.1 Ferruginibacter sp.
TTTTTCTGATAATTGCTTGCTGTCATTTAATAAGGGGTGTTGAAAATCTTTTGGAAGTATTACAGCGGCCGCAAAAACCGGACCTGCATAACAACCCCTTCCCGCTTCGTCTAACCCGGCTTCAATTGTAGATTTTAAAAAATAAGGTTGCAGCATTTGTTGAAGCAAATATCAGTAAAAGTTATGTATTCATTATTCTTCTGCTGTAAACATTGATTGCTGTATTACCTTTACATGGTTATGGAAAAAACAACGTTGGAAAAAAATAACCGGCAGGTAGCTATCTGGTTGTTAATAGGAGTAGGAATGATAATCATCCAGGTTTTGCTTGGTGGCATTACCCGGCTTACAGAATCTGGTTTATCTATTACCGAATGGAAACCGATCACAGGGGCACTGCCTCCTTTGAATGATGCAGCCTGGGAGGCTGAGTTTGATAAATACCGCACAACCGACCAGTTTAAATATGTACACCAGGATTTTTCTTTGAGTGATTTTAAATTCATTTTTTACTGGGAATGGGGCCACAGGCAATGGGCAAGGTTGATGGGGCTGGTTTTTTTAGCCGGGTTCATCTATTTTTTGATCAGGAGAAAATTTACAAAGGGTATGATCTTTCCAATGATCGTTCTTTTTTTATTGGGTGCTTTGCAGGGCGCTATCGGGTGGATCATGGTAAAAAGCGGGCTTGTTCCCGAAAAATTTTATGTTGGCCATATAGAACTAACGGCTCATTTTATTGCTGCGCTTATTTTGCTCTGTTATACATTGTGGTTTGCCCTGGGTTTATTGGCCTCTTTCAAAGTTCATATATATGACAAAGGCCTTAAGAATATTTTACTATTATTGATGCTGATACTTTTCTGTCAATTGGTTTACGGTGGTTTTATGGCCGGCCTGAAAGCAGCTGCAACAGCTCCAACCTGGCCAGATATAAATGGAGAATTATTACCGGCAGCTTTCAGTGAATTATCGCCATGGAGCAGCAATTTGGTAAATAACAAACTGGCAATTCATTTTATTCACCGCGGTCTAGCCTACTTATTGATCATAGTGGCTGCTGTATTTTATTTTAAATCGGGAAATATTAATAGCAATACTACGTTTAAAAAACTGAGGGCTTTGCTTTTTATGCTGATGCTGGCCCAGGTACTGATCGGGATATTCACGGTGTTGAACGCAACCAATGACCGTTACCTGCTTTGGCTTGGCGTTTCACACCAGTTTACAGCCATGCTGATTGTAATCTGTACCGTTACTTTAATGTTCATCGTAAGAAAAAAAGGGATTCCGGTGGAAAATTAAAACGATTATATAACCGCCAGTTATGAAACAACTGCTGAAAGATATTTACTATTCTTTTCCGGTACAACTGTTCATACTGCATTTCAGGAAATACCAGATATTGTTGCTGTTCTGGTTTGTACTTGCCAGTACCATCAACAGCAATTTCATGAAAAACTATGGCGCTGATGCACTCTTCTTTTCACCTGAATATCTCGGCTCCGTAAATTTTTTGGGTGCGCTTATTACCGGTGTTGCATTGGGTGTTTTTGTAATGAGCTGGAATGTGACCACTTTTATTTTACACAGCAAACGTTTTAAATTCCTTGCCACAACAACCCATCCTTTTTTAAAGTATTGTATCAACAATGCATTATTGCCACTGCTTTTCATCTTTTTTTATTTCGTGAAACTTTATCGTTTCAATGATTACCGCGAACTGATGGGCACCGGCGAAATTCTATCCTGTATTGCAGGAATCTTATTTGGTTTTATATTATTACTTGCTATTTCACTGGCTTATTTTTTTGGTGCTGGTAAAACGATCCAGCGAAGGATGGTTCCCATCATCATCAATCCTGAACTTTTTAATAAAAAATTCTCAGCCAGGCACCAACCCGTTGATGAATTTGGCTTGAAAGTTGGCATTTTTTTTAGTGGAAAATTCCGAATCAGGCAGGTACGAAATGTAAGTCATTATCGCCAGGACTTTATTGACAGCATTTTCAAACGGCACCACATAGCCGCAATAGGCAGTATATTACTGGCTTTCGTATTCCTGGTTGCAGTTGGCTTTCTGCTGGAAAACCGCTACTTTGAAATGCCTGCTGCTGCCAGTATCCTCATCTTTTTTGCAGTGATGACAGCTGTCATTGGGTCGCTTAGTTATTTCCTGGCAAGCTGGAGCCTTCCTGCAGCAATCATATTATTACTCTTCATTAATTATTTATATCAAAAAGAGATCATAGACCCAAGGAACAAAGCATACGGGATAGATTATGTAAATAAAAATGATCCGGAGTATAACAAAGAGGCTTTGCAGGCATTGTGTACAACTGAAAAAATTGAGGCAGATAAAGCCAATATGACGAAGATACTGGAAAACTGGAAGGCGAGGCAAAGCAGTGAAAAGCCAGTTATGATATTTATAAATGTTAGCGGCGGCGGGCTAAGGAGTGCTGCATTTGTGATGAATGCCTTACAGAAACTTGACAGCATCACACAGGGTAAACTTATGCAGCAAACATTTTTGATAAGCGGTGCCAGCGGTGGTATGCTGGCAGCCAGCTATTACCGTGAGTTATACAGGTTGAAACAAAACGGGCAGCCTGTTAATTTAACCGATGAACGGTTTACAGATCATATTGCCGGCGATTTACTTAACCCGGTATTCACATCAATGATAGCAAGGGATATTTTTGCACCAACACAAAAGTTCAGGGTAGGCGAATTTAAGTATGTAAAAGACAGGGGTTATGCTTTTGAAAAAAAATTATCTGATAATACCAATGGCTTACTTAATAAACAACTAAAAGACCTTGCAGCTGATGAAGTGAATGCAAGGGTTCCGTTGATCATCTTTAATTCTGTAATAAAAAGCGACGGCAGGAAAATGATGATCAGCACCCAGCCCCTGAGTTTTATGATGAAACCGGCTTTTCTTTCAGCCGACAACAATGCAAACCCCGATGCTGTTGATTTTGCATCCCTGTTCAGGAACAAGCAACCGATGAATATGCGTATGTTAACGGCTTTGCGTATGAATGCCACCTTCCCGTATGTTTTACCCAATGTATGGTTGCCCAGCAAGCCGGTAATTGATGTAATGGATGCAGGTTTACGGGATAATTACGGACAGGAAACAACCCTTCGTTTTATAGATACATTTGATGATTGGATAAAGGCGAATACCCGTGCTGTTATCATATTGCAATTGCGAGACAGGCTTAACGATAACTGGCAACAACCTTATCTTACAAGTTCTGTTGCAGATATGATCGTTACACCGGCTACCATGCTGCAACATAACTGGTTTAAACTGCAGGATTATTTCCAGACAGACCAGTTCAGCTACCTCTTAAAGCAGCATGACAGCAGTATGGTGCGGATACCTATCATGTACAAACCGGAAAAGGCAGACAAAGGTGCTGTGCTTAATTTTCATCTAACGGCAAGGGAGAAACGAGATGTGAAGGAATCTTTTAACGGAACAGTAAATATAAATGCCGTAAATGAATTAACCCGGATATTGAATTCTATGGCTGAATAAGCCTGAACGCGTTTTCAATTATTTTAATATTCAATTCAGTGCTGGTTTCTGCCGGTTCACCGTCAATATGAAGCGGGGCAACCGAAGGATTTTTTATGACGATATTTTTCGCCTGGAAATACTGGATACCCTGGTGTTGAATTTTTTTTCCGGAAATGAGTTCAGCCTTTCCAACCCTTATCTGCTTTAGAATATAAAACAGCATTTTCAGCTTGTTCATTTTATTAACAACCACAATATCCAGCAATCCGTCATTCAGGCTGGCTTTGGGAGCGATGGTAAAATTGTTTCCAAACTGGTTACTGTTTGCAATGCTTATGAAAAGTGCATTCGTTTGTATAGTAGTATTATTTGCAGTTATTGTAAACGGGTAAAACCGGGCTTTAATAAAATTCCTGATGGTAAGTTTTACATATGTTGTAAGCCCGCGTGAAGGATGTATGCTAAAATCATGCGCCACCTGTGCATCAAAGCCAAGGCCGCAAAGCATACAACTAAAAGATTCGTTTATATAAAAACCATCAATATAGGAAGCCTTTCCGTTAAATATAATATCCAGCGCTTTGGCAGCTTTAGAAGGAATTCCTGCGGCAAACGCCAAGCCGTTCCCTGAACCCATCGGGATGATGCCAATGTTAATGCGAATGCCGAGTAGCGAACCTGCAACCTGGTTAACAGACCCGTCACCGCCACAAATAATAATATCTGTAATTCCCTCTTTCTGTATCTTTTCTTTTAGGTAATAATAATCGCCGCTGGCATTGGTATGCAGTACCTGGAAAGGTATTTTTTGTTCCCTGGTTTTTTTTTCGATGAGCTGTAGTAGCGCATCCTTGTTTTTGGTGCCTGAAATCGGGTTTATGAAGTAAATGATATTTCGGTTCATACAGTGTGCCTGAGTTTTATCAGTTTTTGATATATGCTGCAGTTCAATTAAAGGCCATATTATTTTATGAATGCAGCATATTTAAAACGATCTTACTTACCATCTTAATAATGCACTTCCCCATGTAAAGCCGCTGCCAAATGCAGCGAGACAAAGCAGGTCTCCTTCTTTTACTTTACCTTTTTCCCAGGCTTCACAGAGCGCAATTGGAATAGATGCTGCAGTAGTATTTCCGTATTTATCTATATTATTAAAAACCTGGTCATCGGATAAACCAAGTTTTTGCTGAACAAATTGTGCGATCCTTAAATTGGCCTGGTGCGGAATAAGCAGGTCAATATCTTTTGGAGAAAGGTTATTTTTTTCAAGCGCTTCTATGATCACTTCCGGAAATTTTACGATTGCTTTTTTAAATACAGCAGGACCATCCATATTGGGAAAGTTCTGTGCGTTGTCTATCATTTCATGCGTCATGAACATTTTTCCCATTTCTGCTTTTCCAAAATCTGCAACCGGTTCTTTTACCCAATGATTTGAATGGGTTCCCGGATTATACATCGCAAGTATTTCAGCACTTTCGCCATCACTATGCAGGTGTGTGCTTAAAATTCCCTGTCCTTCTTTATCTGTTGGCTGTAATAAAACTGCACCGGCACCATCGCCAAAAATCACCGAAACATTTCTTCCCCTGGTAGAGAAATCGAGGCCGAATGAATGTTTTTCACTTCCAATTACCAGGATATTTTTGTACATACCTGTTTTTATAAATTGATCGGCAACAGAAAGGGAATAAACAAAACCACTGCATTGGTTCCTGATGTCCAAAGCACCTATCTCTTTCATTTTCATGGCCCGTTGAACCAATACACCACAGCCCGGGAAATAATAATCCGGACTAAGAGTTGCAAAAATGATGAAATCAACATCCTGTGCTGTAATGCCGGCTCTTTCAATAGCTATCTTTGCAGCTTCCACACCCATGGTTGCGGTAGTTTCGCCATCTTTGTCTGCATACCTTCTTTCTTTTATTCCAGACCGTTCCTGGATCCAGGCATCAGAGGTGTCCATATATTGCAGCAGGTCATTATTTGTGACTACGTTTTTTGGAACATAATATCCTACGCCGGCAATTTTTGTTTTTGGCATTTCATTTTTATTTAGCAAGATGAAATAGCAAATTACATTATTTGCCATTAAGTGCAGCAGGTTACTTAATTTACCCTTACCATTTTCCAGAGGCAGAAAGACTCATCGTATAATGGTTTTGACCTGTTTCTGAAATGTATTTCAACGGCGGTGCGTAGTTCATTGCCTGATTTAATATATTTTGCCGTAAATCTTTCAGCCAGGGGCAGCAAAGAAAGTGTATTGTTATTATAAATAACCTGGGATATATAAGTTTGCCCGTTTATTTCAATGTTAAGGAATTGCCTGTCTGCAACCGTACTCATAAACGCTTTCCCCTTTATTGTGTCATCTTTTATAGCTGTATATGCTGTAAGATCTCTCAGGTTTCCTGTAAAATCAATGGCATATTCATTATCATTTATTTTACCAATGATCAGTTTTATTGGTTGCTGATTTCCATTTCTTGTTTCAATCAAGGTGGCCCATTTGCCTACCAGTGATTCATCGGCATAAAGCGAAGGTTCTGAATCTAGTTTGTAAGGAGAACTGTAGGGGCAACCATATAATGAAACAACTACAGGTAAAAGCAGCAGGTAGTTATATGGATTTCTGAAAAAAGCCTTTATAAAATAATGCTTTATCATTTTCGGTTGTGGTAATAGATTAGATTTAAAATTAGCGTTTTTTTATTAAACACATAAAAGAGAGCAACTGCTTATACTAACCTCATTGAAATGAAACCGGCCAATTCCATGAGTCCGGCAATTCCCAGGTGTATGATAAAACCGCCCCAGATGCTTTTTGTATGATATGAAATGATACCAAGCAACAACCCTCCTGCAAAACTGCTGATAGCCTCGCCCATTGGTTTTCCCAGATGAATGCAGCAATAAAAACAGGCAGCAGGAACGATGCATTGTTTTCCGCAAAGCTTAACCATGGATAAAATCAAAAATCCGCGAAAGAAAAACTCTA
>JAGPDJ010000146.1 GCA_018057635.1 Ferruginibacter sp.
TTTCTGAGCGAGGGTGGCTCTGGCAGGTGAGTATAAAGCCATTTTCCAGTTCTTCTTTTTCAAGCGCATAATTAACGTCCATGTTTACTTCACCTTCTACCAGTTTGGCACGGCAGGTTGCACAAACACCGCCTTTACAGGCATAAGGCAGATCGGCACCCTGTTGCAAGGCTGCATCCAGCAGGCTGTTGCTGTTATAACCCAGTTTAAAATCAATGCTCCTGCCATCCAGTTTAATGGTTACACTGCTGGAAGCACCGTTGCTTTCTGCTGCCTGGCTGACAACTAAACCCGATTTTTTTTGTCCGGGTGAAGTGAATAATTCAAAATGAATATTTTCCGTTTTGATACCGGCTTTCTGAAAATACTTACTGCCTGTAAAGATCATTTCTTCCGGCCCGCACAAATAGATATCATTGAAGCTTTCATAAGGAACAATTTTGGCCAGGTCAGCAAGTTTCTCCTCATTAATCCTTCCATAAAAAATATCGGTGTCTGTTTTTTCCCTGCTCAGTATATTGATGAAATTAAAACGTTCCATGTATTTGTTTTTCAGCCCTTCCAGTTCTTCAAAGAAGATGATTGAGTTGCGGTCGCGGTTTCCATATATCAATGTAAAGCGGCTCCCGGGTTGTGAATTCAGGGTGTGCTTGATTATTGATAGTACCGGTGTAATACCGCTTCCGGCCGCAATAGCAAGATAATTTCCATTTTTCTCTGCATGTATCCTGGCATTGAATTTTCCGGTTGGTGGTAATACATCCAGTGTATCGCCGGGTTTTAATTCATCATTGGCAAATGCGGAAAACAATCCACCTGTAACTTTTTTAACTGCCACCCTAAGCTCTTTTTCATAGGGAGCGGTGCATACAGAATAGGATCGCCTGATCTCTTCGCCGCCAATTTTACTTTTCAGGGTAATATTCTGGCCTTCTTTAAACTCGAATAAGGGAACCAGCGTTTCAGGAATATCAAAACTTATTGAAACACAGTCGGCTGTTTCCTTTTTGATGTTTTTAATTTTTAGCGGATGAAAATGTACTGCCATAGTTATTGAATTAATCCTTTTAATAAATGAGTTACCATATCATTTTCCAGCTCTGAAACACTTACATCCTTCTTATGACGCTGCCAGAATTCAAGTCCGCGTACTGCCGAAAGAATAATAAGAACTGCTACATGCGGGTTTATTTTTTTCAGTTCACCGGCATTTATCCCGGTATTGATCATATCTACCAGCCGGCCTTCATAATTCTTGCGCTGGTTTAAAAAATTACTCAAATAAGGCTCTTCCAGCTGCCGCCATTCCCGGTTGGCAACATAAACCTCATCAAAAGCATCCAGCATCATGTGTATGTGAAACCGAATGATGGTTTCCAGTTTTTGAACTGTTTTTCCAGGTGCTTTTTCAACTTCATTTAGGTGGCAGGTAAAATCATTGGCAACTTTAAAACAAATGCTTTGTAAAATTTCACTTTTTGAACCAATATGATTGTACAGGCTTGATGCTTCTACACCTAGTGATTCTGCCAGTTCCCTCATAGAACTGGCAGCAAAACCTTTCTTTCTGAAAAGAGAAGCACCTTTCCCGGTGATCACATCTTTTTTGGTGCCATTCTTAGCCGCCTTAATTTTTGCCATAAACAGCTTTATGCAAAACTAACGCTTATTAGTTTTTTAAACAATGGAAAATCTTTATCATATTTCTCCATTTATGTTTGATTACCGGATGCATTTACTTATAAATTGAAGGAAATTAATCCTGGGAATAGAAAATACGAATAAATAATAAAATGAATATGTGTTCGTATTTCAGATGCATTATATTTTAAAAATCAAGGCAGTGCTGTGTTTTACGGGATTCATCAGGTTGTTTACATAATTGATTGCTGGTTAGGCAGGTACCAACTCAAAAATTATTTTATACTTTGCTGATAAATAACCAAGAAAAAATTATAATATTTGAAAAAAAGAGTTAATTTTACGTCCTACTCAGATAAACCTCTCCAATCTTATCCTTTTCAAAAGCCCAATTGGGAAATGCATATCCTGCAAAGAATAATCATTAATCAAATTATCAGAATATATTATAATAGCCTCAAACATTTTTTCTTGTGGTTTCAGAGGTAAGCAAGGCCGGTGATTTTTATCACTGGCCATTTTTTTACGCATACCTGCTGTAACCAAAGTATAAAAACTGGTTATGGCCCTGAAGCATCATTTGTAAAATGTATTTTTCCGATATATAAAAACAAATAGTATTATGAAGCAATTATTAACTACGCTATTTATTTTTTTGAGTGTAACTACCGGAAAAGCACAAAAGCCAGATCCGTGGATTACATATATGATGCCTGATGAAATTCATAAAATGCTGGAAGATTATTCCGGCTCATTTGATTTGGAAATTTCAATGTGGATGGGAGAAGGAGAGAAACCTGCGGTAGTTCAAATTAGTACAATGAATAAAATGATTTTGGGAGGCCGGTTTCTTGAAATTACACAGACTGGAAATATGATGGGAACGGATTACTATTCAATTGTAACGATTGGTTTTAATACGATCACTAAGTTATTTGATCAAACAACGCTTACGAATATGGGAACAGGCACTTTATACTTAACCGGTTCGTGGGATCCCCAAAATAAAACAGCCACATTGAATGGGCAGATAACAAATCCTGTTGACAATAAATTAATCAAGGTTCGTCAGCAAATCAGTTTTATAGATAAAGACAATTTATTGATTGAAAGTTATGACACCTATGAAGGTGAAAAGGAGAAGAAGACCATTCAATCTAAATTTGTAAGAAAAAGATAATTGCATAAATGAAACACTTAAACTGAACCAAATATTTACTAACTGGCCCAGGTTATCGTAATGTATATTTCCATTCTTGCAGGAAAAAAACTTAACTGGTTCGTTACTGTATATCAATCAATCGCCCTGTTTAAAAAATCTATCAATGGTTTCATGGCTTTGCATGCATTGAATATTTCTTTTTCAAAATCTTTGCTTATGATTTCTTTGTCTGTAAAAGTTTTGCTAACAATAAAGCTTTTCAATTTGATCAGTTCAATGGCAGGATTTTCCGTGTCGTAACCTTTCGGTGGCCGCATCAGCACGTTACTGCTTTCCAAGCCTTTAGAGAAATGTTTTTTAAATGCGGAATTGCCCAATAATTTTTTAAATTCTTTGTAGTTGTAATCAATTTCCTGCCTGATATTGCTGAGCACAAGCGGTTCCGGCATCCAGATACCACCTGCAATAAAACTTGCACCGGGCTCAATGTGCAGGTAATAGCCGGCACCGTTACCTTTTTTACCTGCCTTGTTAAAATAACCCGCCATGTTATTTTTATAAGGGCGTTTGTCTTTGCTGAAACGCACATCCCTGTTGATACGGAATATGCAGTTTTTGGCTTCCAGTGCAGCAATACTGTTGTCAAATTTTCCTATGCCAGCAATTATACCTGCAATAAAATCGCGGAAATCTGATTTTGCTGTTTCATATTGTGCCCGGTTATTGTCGAACCAGGTTTTGTTGTTGTTAATATGGAGTGCTTTTAGAAAAGCAGGAACTGTTTGATTTAGCATGACCGTTTTTTTAGCAATTTACATAAAACAAAAAAAAGGAACCTGCTTAGGTTCCTTAAATGATTTTACAAGCGATCAACAAAAGAAAAAGTTTATTTTACCCTTCCCCAGTTTTCACCGCTCTTTATCCGGTACAAAGTCATTTCGCTTACTCCGTACTTCTCTGCCATTTGTTTGTATGTTAATTTGCGCCTTGGGTTACTGATGCTGTCTTTGATTGCTTTAACCTGCACTGCAGTTAATTTCAATCCAACAGTCCGGTTGGCCTGGCGTTTTTTGTATGCAATTTTCTGCGGGCTGTTTTGCTGGTGTTCACTCACTTCTTCCAGCGTGGCCCATTTCAGGTTCTTTGCAGTGTTATCAGATTTTTTATGATTCACATGAATCACAAATTTGTACTTGGGCGATTTTTTCTTGCAAAATAATTTAGCCACTTCCCTGTGTATATAAATGGTACCATTACCATTTTCTACATGCAGGTTTAATGTACGATAGCCGGATGTAAGGGACCCGTTTAATAGTTTACCATCCGATGCAATGTCTTTTGTGTAACTCGCAGCACGTCCTGTATTAGACACTGCATATTTTTTTCGTAATTGTTTGTGTCCGGAAAATTGCATTTGTTTCCAAATTTCACCGGGAATTTTTTTTATCATCACAACACGATTTTTTGGGTGATGTGCGGTTTTTTTTAATCACCACACAATATAATTTCTACATGCTAAAGTTAAATATAATAAAAAATATCACTAAGTTGGTATCATTTTTAAAAATTCTTCTTCACTGATTATTTTAATAGCCGGAATTTTCTTTGCTTTTTCCAGTTTACTGCCTGCATCTTCACCAACTACAAGATAATTCAATTTACTGCTAACACCAGCGACTATTTTTCCCCCGTTAGCTTCAACCTGTTCTTCTGCATCGCTTCGTTTTAATTGTTTTAATGTGCCGGTAAATAAAAACGTTTGCCCGCTAAGGTTGCCTGCTGCCGGTAAATGCTTATCCTGCTTCATTTTTAATCCCAGCTTCTCCAGTTTTTCAAGTATCTGTAAATTGTCATTATTGTGAAAAAATTCCCGGATGCTTCCCGCAACTTTTACACCAACATCATCCAATTGTTGTAATTCCTCAATATTATAAGCAGCCAGGTCGTGTATTCCGGAAATGGATTGTGCCAGTGTTTTTGCGGTGGTTTCCCCCACATAGCGTATACCCAGGGCATAAATCAACCGGTGTAAGGGCTGGTTTTTGCTTTTTTCAATGGCCTGTTGCAGGTTGCTGATCGATTTTTCTCCAAACCCTTCCATTTCCTTAATTTTTTCAAAGTCAAGCGTATACACGCCGGGTATGTCTTTGATCAACCCCATTTCAAAGAATTTCCTCACATTGGCTTCACCAAAACTCCGTATATCCATTGCATCTTTGCTTACAAAATGGATAATACGTTCTACTACCTGTGCCTCACAATTGATATTGATACAGCGCCAAACAGCTTCATCCTCAGATTTATACAATTCATCACCACAAACTGGGCATGTTTTCGGGAATACAATATTTTGTTCCGTTCCGTTCCTTAATTCCGATAAAGATTTCACAATTTGTGGAATCACATCTCCGCTTCTTTCAATTAAAATGGTATCACCCAGTTTGAGATCTTTTTCTTTAATGTATTCTTCATTGTGTATTGATATACTGCTAACCGTTACACCACCTACCTGCACCGGCTCTATTTTGGCAACAGGCGTAACTGCACCGGTACGCCCAACCTGGTAACTTACTGATATTAATTTACTGGTTGCCTGCCTGGCCTTGAATTTAAATGCGATTGCCCAGCGAGGGTGGTGAGAAGTCATGCCCAGTTTATCCTGCAATTGAATGTCATTCACTTTTATTACCATACCGTCTATTTCGTATGGCAATTCATCTCTTTTTGATTCGTATTGGTTCACGTGTTCAATAACAGCATCAATCCCTTTAACCACTTTCATTTCCTTTTCGGGGCTTCTGAACCCAAGGCTCCAGAGCATTTCCAGCATAGCAGAATGAGTTGATGGTACCCGGTCACCTTTATTGCCAGTTGTAAAATAACTTACATGATATAAAAAGGCTTCCAGATTACGTTTGCTGACAATAGCTGTATCTTTTATGCGAAGGCTTCCTGCAGCGGCGTTCCGTGGATTGGCCAGCGGCGGTATCCCTTCTTCGATAAGAGTGTCGTTGTATTTTTTAAAATTTTGTTTGTTCATTAATACTTCGCCCCTGATCTCTATTTGTTGTATGCCGTAATTACTGAAGGAAGCTGATAAAGGGACTGACTTTATCTGTTTGATATTAAGGGTTATATCATCACCTGTTTCGCCATCGCCTCTTGTAGCACCTCTTGTAAAAATATCATCATCATATAACAATGAAATGCTGGCGCCATCAAATTTAGGTTCAACACAATATTCTATAAAAGGTAAATCCGACAGTTCCCTTGCTTTTCTGTCCCAATCATGCAGGTCATCTGCATTATAAGAATTTTCTAATGACAACATGGGAACAAGGTGCTGCACTTTTGGGAAATCTTTTATCAGCCCTGCACCTACCCGTTGAGTGGGGGAATCACCTGTAATGAAATCCGGGTGCTGTTTTTCAAATTTATCCAGTAGTTTATACAATGTATCATATTCAAAGTCGCTGATGAGCGGATCATTTTGAACATAGTACCTGTTTTCGTGAAAGCGGAGGCAATTCCTCAGCCCTTCAATATCATCTTTGATAATGTTTTCAATATGCTCATCAATTGCAACAGAAAGCCATTTTTCTGTGCTCTTTTTTAATTCATTTATTTGTGATTCTTTGTTCATAATCTATCTGCTGAGATAAAGGTAGAAAATTTAAGAGGAGTAAAGTTATGTGAGCGCAGAAATAG
>JAGPDJ010000147.1:0-5197 GCA_018057635.1 Ferruginibacter sp.
GCCAATGACCAAATAACATTGTTCCGATGGCTGCGCTAAAAATTACAACGGTAGCAGTGCCATTTCGTAACCATCCAACTGGTAATTCTCCGATCATGATATCTCGTAAAGTACCTCCGCCGATTGCAGTAACAAAAGAAAGGATCAGCACACCAAACGGGTCCAGCTTTTTCTCCATGGCAAAAAAGGCACCGGATACTGCAAATGAAAATGTTCCGGCAATATCAATAAAATATAGGAACCCTGTATCGATGGGCATAAAAGGTAATTGATCTTGATAACACTTATGATACCATGAAATAAACAAATTGTTTTAAACTTATCAGGTTACCTGCTGCAATTTGCCTGTAACGGGAATTTAATTACTCCGCCATCATTTCTTTTATCACTTTCACAATATCTTCTGTATTGGGTTTACTGAAATAATCGCCATCGCTACCATAAGAAGGCCTGTGTGCTTTTCCGGTGATTGTTCTGGGCGATACATCCAGGTGCCTGTAACCTCCCTGTTCTTCCATCACCATATTGAACATATAAGCTGCAGCACCGCCCGGTACATCTTCATCTATAAATACAATCCGGTTTGTTTTTTTAAGTGATTCAAGAATCCTGTGATTGATGTCAAAAGGAAGTAATGTCTGTACATCGGCCACTTCACAGCTGACACCCATTTTTTCAAGTGTTTCTGCAGCTTCCATTACTATCCTTAAAGTAGAACCATAAGTAACGATGGTAATATCTGTACCTTCTTTTACTATTTCCGGAATCCCTAACGGTACAGTATATTCGAGCAAATTGGATGGAAGTTTTTCCTTTAACCTGTAGCCATTAAGGCATTCTATCACGAGCCCCGGATCATTGCTCTGCAATAGTGTATTGTACATGCCTACGGCCTGGGTCATATTACGTGGCACACACACATACATTCCTCTTAATGAATTGATGATCATTCCCATCGGTGATCCGCTGTGCCAGATGCCTTCCAGCCGGTGGCCCCTGGTGCGTACGATCAGCGGAACACTTTGTTGCCCGGCAGTTCGAAAGTGCGTGGTGCAAACATCATCACTTAACGGCTGCAGGCCATATAATAAATAATCGAGGTATTGTATTTCTGCAATAGGCCTTAGGCCGCGTAGCGCCATACCAATTCCCTGGCCAATAATGCTGAGTTCCCGTATACCGGTATCAAATATCCTCAGTTTTCCATGCTTTTCCTGTAAACCGCTAAAGCCCTGGTTCACATCTCCGATCTGTCCTAAATCTTCACCAAATGCCGTAACCTTATCATTAACAGAAAATAAGCGGTCGAAATAATTATTCAATACTTCAAAGCCATTTACCAAAGGACTACTTTCATCATACTGGAGCGGAATAACCGGTACTTTTAAAGCAGACTTTGGCCCTTCATTGTATAAATATGCATCATACATTTGGGAGTATTGCCTGTGTAATTCTGTATAAAATTGTGCTACTGCTTTGGATTCTGTTAAACTCATATCCATCTGATCAAGTGCAGTTGCAAGCGTTTTTAAAATATCCCTTCGCATCGGATCTCTAAAAGATGACAATTCATTTATAACTCCACGGATTCCGGGGTTACTGTGTGCTGCATTATTCAACACGTTCATGGCGCCCGATAATAATTCTTTCAATGGACCTGTGTACTTCTCCCATGCATGCTGTTTACTCTCTTTTACTGATAATACAGCGTTCTCTTCAATAGCAATTAATTCATCTTCTTCTGCCAAAGCATTTTCCAGTATCCATACCCTCATTTGCTTCAGGCAGTCCCACTCTTTTTCCCAAGTAAGCCTGTCGGCAGTCTTGTAACGTTCATGGCTACCCGAAGTTGAATGGCCTTGTGGCTGAGTAATCTCTTCCACATGAAAAATGGCCGGTGTATGTGTTTCCCGTATTTTTTCAACAGCATGCTCCAGCACTTCGCACATGCCTGCATAATCCCAGCCTTTCAGTTTATATATTTCTATACCGTTGCTATCGTCCGTTTTTTGCAATCCCGATAAGGCATCTGAGATTGAACCCTTGGTTGTCTGGTATTTTTTAGGTACAGATATTCCGTACCCGTTATCCCATACAAACACTGCCAACGGAACCTGCAATACCCCGGCTGCATTCAGTGTTTCCCAAAAATGGCCTTCACTGGTTGATGCATCACCGATGGTACAAAAACAGATCTCATTACCATTATCTGACAAGCCGGTATATTTTTTCAAAGCCTCAATTTCCCTGAACGACTTGGAAGCGAATGCCATACCCAAAGCACGGGGCATCTGGCCGGCGGTTGGAGCAATATCTGATGAAACATTTTTGAGTCCTGCTAAGTCAAGCCAGTTGCCATTTTCATCTACAAATTTGGTAGCAAAATGGGCATTCATCTGTCTTCCTGCGCTAAATGGGTCATTTTTTACATCCGGATCTGCATAAAGCTGCGAAAAAAACTGCTCTACAGTTGCCAGTCCGCTAGAAAACATAAAGGTCTGGTCACGGTAATACCCCGATCTGAAGTCACCCGGTTTGAAGAATTTGGCCATAGCTACCTGAGCCACTTCTTTTCCATCACCAAAAATGCCGAATTTCGCCTTACCGGTAAGCACTTCTTTGCGTCCCAACAGGCTTGTTTCCCTGCTTTCGCAACATATACGGTAGTCCTTTAAAACCTCATTCCGGAAGAGGTCGAAACTTAATTTTTCCTGTAACGCAGTATCTTTATTTTCCATATTGCTTTAATGTAAGGCAAAAATATTGATTTTAGCTGTCTTTGTTAAATATCTGCAAAGCACGTAACAATTTTATGTCTAATAAAACGTTTTTGTATCTTTGAATTCGCTTAAATAATCAGAAAATGAAAAAAATAGCTTTCATAGCAGGTTTTTGTTGTCTTTCAATGGCTGTTTTTTCACAACAAAATGATGTTGCAACAACGGTTGTAACTGAAAAAAAGATAGCCGAAGAAACCCTTTTGTTAAAGGAAGAGATATATGATTTTGGCAAAATACCACAGGGAAAACCGGTTCATCATACATTTACAGTAACGAACTCGGGGAAATCCCCGTTGAAAATTGTAAATGTTCAGGCGAGCTGTGGATGTACAACACCAGAATGGGAAAAAGATAAAGATATACCTGCTGGAGAAAACAGTGATATAAAAGTAGGCTATAATGCAGCATCAGAAGGGGCATTTTCAAAATTCATCACCATTACTTACAATGGCACACAAACAAAACAAATAACTATCAAGGGCGAGGTTTGGAAAACACCAACAACCAGCGCTCCTGAAAACAATAGTTTAAACGATTTAAAAAACTAAAAACTACATTTTAAAATTAAAAACAATATGAAAAAATTATTATTCTCAATTACTGCATTGCTTTTAACAACAGTTTTATTTGCTCAGAAGAAAGCTGATGATGTGGCTAAATTCAAAACAGAAACTATTGATCTGGGTAAATTACAGCAAGGAAATCCTACTGTTGCTACTTTTAGTGTTGCCAATATTGGTACAGAACCATTGATCATTGAACAGGCCAACCCTACTTGCGGATGTACCATCAGTGATTATACAAAAGAACCTATTGCAAACGGAAAAGCAGGAACTATTAAAGCAACTTATAATGCTGCAAATGTTGGTGCATTTGAAAAACATTTGACTGTAAAATTTGCTGGTGTTGACCAGGTAAAAAGTATTACTATCAAAGGTGAGGTTTTAAGCAAAGAAGATTTTGCTAAATTGAACCCGGCATCTGAAGAAGTAAAAGCAACAACAACAGAAGCAACAGCTCCGGTTAAATCTAAAACTGCAGCAACTTCTGATGAAAAGAAAAAACAACAAACCAAGAACTAAGTTTTTTTAGTTCTTAAAAAATCTTATAATAAAAGGCCCCTCAAACAAAGGGGTCTTTTTTCTTGACTGATTTCATAACTTCATGTATAGTTGCCTGTAATAATTCAACTGTAAACCAATCAACATCCCTAAATAAATAAAAATGTTCATTTCTGCTATAGAAAGGGTATCTAAATTCACAAGGCCGGTAAATTCTGTTATGAGAATGTATGGCGGCAAACAACTGATTCCCGGCTCGTCTACCATATTTTTTGTAAACGACAAGGGATATGCCATAACCTGTAAACATGTAATGGAGCTGCTTGCCGGTGCCGAGAACATCAATAAGCATTTTTATGAATTTAAGAATGAACGGCAGCAAATTGCCAATGGCGGAAAATACAAAGCGCATTTAAAAGGCCTGGAATTAAAATACAAATACAACCCTGAAACACTTATACAGGTTAAAAATAATTTTATTGATTGTGTTGATTCAATGAGTGGTTTCACTTTTCACCTGCATCCTACACTTGACCTTGCTATTTTAAAATTCAACGACTACAAAACATTGCATTACCATGAATGCGCTAAGTTTCTAAAAGACACATCCCGGATCAAACAGGGAAAATTCCTTTGTCGCCTTGGATTCCCGTTTCCTGAGTTCAATAATTTTACATTCAATGCTGCGAATGATGATATAGAATGGACCAAAGAGGGTATTTCACATTCTCCCCAATTTCCCATTGAAGGTATGGTTACCCGTTTCCTGGCAGAAAAAAATCAATTATATGGTATTGAACTGAGTACACCCGGATTGCGAGGACAAAGTGGCGGCCCCTTATTTGATGAAAAAGGAACTGTTTACGGCATGCAATTTTCTACCAAACACCTTCACCTGGGATTTGACCTGGTTGACAAAGAAATTATGGTAAACAATGGAGTAAAAAAAATATCGGATTATTCTTTTCTTCACCTCGGCCAATGCATACATGCAGATGCGATCAAAGCATTTTTAAAAGAGCATGATGTTGAGTTTTATGAAGAAGATTAATTTGGTTCGAGGTTTGAGGTTTGAAGTTTGAGGTTTGAAGACAATTCCACTAAAACCCGAACTTCGAACATCAAACTTCAAACATCAAACTACAAACTTCAAACTACAAACATCTTATATTTGCCCCATGTTATCAATCAGTAAAAGAGGCATAGAAATGCCGGCATCGCCCATCAGAAAACTGGTTCCTTATGCAGAGGCAGCCAAGAAAAGGGGTACTAAGGTTTACCATTTAAATATTGGCCAACCGGATATTGAAACACCGGCAAGTATATTGGATGCAGTAAAGAACTGTAACATTAAAG
>JAGPDJ010000147.1:5297-6499 GCA_018057635.1 Ferruginibacter sp.
AAACTGGTTCCTTATGCAGAGGCAGCCAAGAAAAGGGGTACTAAGGTTTACCATTTAAATATTGGCCAACCGGATATTGAAACACCGGCAAGTATATTGGATGCAGTAAAGAACTGTAACATTAAAGTTTTGGAATACAGTCACAGTGCCGGCAATGAAAGCTACCGGAAGAAACTGGTACAGTATTATGCAAAGAACAATATCAGTATTTCGTCTGACCAGATCATCATTACAACCGGAGGAAGCGAAGCTATACTTTTTGGGTTCATGGCCTGCCTGGATGCTGGTGATGAAGTAATCATTCCTGAACCTTTTTATGCCAACTACAATGGATTTGCCATTCAGGCTGATGTGATCGTGAAACCTATACGGAGTAATATTGAAACCGGTTTTGCTTTGCCGCCGATAGAAGATTTTGAAAAAGCAATCACATCAAAAACAAAAGCAATTGTAGTTTGTAACCCCAACAACCCAACCGGTTATTTGTACAGTGCTGAAGAAATGGAAACGTTGAAACAGATCGTTTTAAAACACAACCTGTACCTTTTTGCAGATGAGGCTTACCGTGAGTTTTGTTATGATGGAAAACATACCAGTGCCATGCATTTGGAAGGAGCAGAACAGCATGTAGTTTTAATGGATACGATCAGTAAAAGATACAGTGCGTGTGGTGGCCGAATAGGTGCTTTCGTTACTAAAAACAAAGGTATACTTGATACTGCCATGAAATTTGCACAGGCAAGGCTAAGCCCTCCTTTTTATGCACAGGTATTGGGTGAAGCCGCAGTTGATCTACCTGATAATTATTTTGATACCACCAAAGCTGAATATAAATTACGCAGAGACACAATTGTAAAAAGACTGAATAATATTCCAGGTGTATTTTGTCCAAACCCCGGCGGTGCTTTTTATGCGATGGCATCATTACCAATTGATGATTGTGATACATTCTGCCAGTGGTTATTGGAATCATTCAGTCACGAAGGTTCAACTGTAATGCTTGCGCCCGCAACAGGCTTTTACAGTACACCCGGCCTGGGAACTAATGAAGTAAGACTTGCTTATGTTTTAAATGTAGAATCTATAAACAAAGCGATGGATTGCCTGGAAAAGGCACTGGAAGTTTATCCCGGAAAAAAATAATACTAAATAAATATTACAATGAAAATGCGCTTCGGTTTGAGGCGCATTTTTTATTATTG
>JAGPDJ010000148.1 GCA_018057635.1 Ferruginibacter sp.
GATATTGATGGTGCCGTCCTCAATCAGTTTATTAAATCGTGTGCGGACAGTTCCAATAGAAACATTGAGTTTTTCTGCAATAACCGTGAATGACATCCTTCCGTCTTTCTGCAAAAAAGACAAAATATCAAAATCCAGTTTGTCCAGTACCACAGAATCATTTGTATGCATAAGCGGATGTTAAGAATGAGTCGTAAAAATGAAAATAAATTGATTTTGGTATCTAAAAATACATTATTTTTATTTTTTAGCTAAATAAATAAAATATTTACATTTTAAATCAAAATATGAAATACGCAGCAACACAGAATTTTATCAACGGAAAATTCGTACAGGCTTCATCATCTGCAACACTAAATGTAGTTTCACCCCTTGACGGGAATTTATTGTCAACCGTTCCCATGTCTGCATCCAAAGACCTGGATGATGCAGTAAAAGCAGCCAAAGCAGCATTCCCTGCCTGGAGCAAAACACCCATCAAAGAAAGGGTGCAGGTTTTTTTCCGGTACAAAACATTACTGGAAAAGCACTTAAAGGAGCTGGCTGAATTGTGCAGCGAAGAAAATGGTAAAACATACGGAGAATCTGTTGCAGAAATTGAGAAAAGTATTGAACTCACAGAATTTGCTACCTCATTGCCTCAATTGGTTACTGGTGAAGTGCTTGAAGTGAGCAGGGGCGTAGAATGCCGTACAGAGCATGTAGCCCTGGGCGTTGTGGCATCCATCGTACCGTTTAATTTCCCCAGCATGGTTCCAAACTGGACCTTGCCGAATGCCATCGCTTTGGGTAATTGCATGATCATGAAACCATCGGAAAAAGTACCATTGAGCTGCGGGCGTTTAGCTGAACTTTTAAAAGAAGCAGGATTACCGGATGGTGTATTCAATATTGTACATGGTGGTGTAGACATAGTGGAAGCCATCTGCGATCACCCCGGTATTGAAGCTGTTTCTTTTGTGGGTTCTACAAAAGTGGCAAAAATCGTTTACCAACGGGCAACTTCCAATTATAAAAGATGCCTGGCTTTGGGTGGTGCAAAAAATCACCTGATGGTTTTACCGGATGCCATTCCCGGCATGACGGCTCAAAATGTAGCTGCATCCATGAGCGGCTGTGCCGGTCAGCGCTGTATGGCAGCCAGCGCTATGATTGGTGTGGGCAATATTGACAGCATCATAGAAAAGATATGTGAAGAAGCGAGGAAAATTGTTCCGGGAGAAAACCTGGGAGCAGTTATCAACAAAGAATCTCAGCAGCGTATTGAAAAATACATCACCGATGCCGAGCAGGATGGTGCTGTAATACTGGTTGATGGCCGCAATACAAAAGTGCCCGGTAAAGAAAACGGAACCTATGTAGGCCCAACCGTTATTGATCATGTAAAACCGGAAATGAGTGTTGCCAGGGAAGAGATATTTGGCCCGGTAATTTCAATCATGCGAACGAATACGGTTGATGAGGCACTTGCTATTGAAAATGCAAACCCTTACGGAAATGCTGCCAGTGTGTTCACCCAGAATGGAGGTATGGCCCGTTACATCATTGAACGTGCCAGTGCAGGTATGATCGGGGTGAATGTAGGCGTGCCGGTGCCTCGTGAACCTTTTTCTTTCGGCGGATGGAATGAAAGTAAATTCGGCGTAGGTGATATCACCGGGAAAAGTTCTATTGAATTCTGGACAAAACTGAAGAAGAGCACCACCAAGTGGAATGCGGAGGCAGGCGTAAACTGGATGAGCTAATCTCACGCAAAGCCGCCAAGAGGCGCAAAGAATGCAAAGCTCTTTGCGCCTTTGCAAACTTTGCCTCTTTGCGTGAAAAAAATAAATAAAACCATGTCACAAACAAAAACAATCCCAATAGCTATCGGGACTCAATCAATGGAAATTATTCAAAACAATCTCGACTATACATTATTCAGCTGGAGCAAGCAAAAAGGCATTGCACCCATTGCTGTAAAACATGCCGAAGGTGTTTACCTGTATGACTATGATGGCAACAGGATCATCGATTTTTCATCCGGACTGATGAATGTGAATATCGGTCACGGAGATCAGCGTATAACCGATGCCGTTGTAAGGCAGATGAAAGAAGTGAGTTATGTTACGCCCAGTTGTGTAACAAAAGTTCGCGGTGAACTGGGGAAAAAACTGGCAGAGATATGCCCGGGTGATCTCAACAAAGCATTCTTTACTTTATGCGGAGCCACGTCCATAGAAAACGCTATTAAGCTGGCAAGGTTATATACAGGCAGGCATAAGATTTTGTCTCGTTATCAATCTTATCATGGAGCTTCTATTGGCGCCATCTCAGCAAGCGGAGATCCCAGGAGATTGCCGGCAGATTCGCAACAGGCACCCAACTTCGTTCATTTTGATCTTCCATATTTATATCGCTGGGAATATGGTGAAGAAAACCTTCTGAAAGAATCCGTTGCACAACTGGAACGCATGATCGCTTATGAAGGCCCTGCAAATATCGCTGCCATATTACTGGAAGGCGAATCCGGTTCTTCCGGATGCCTGCAATATCCTGTGGGGTATTTGAAAGCAGTAAGGGAGATATGTAATAAGCATGGTATCCTGCTTATCATGGACGAAGTAATGAGCGGATTTGGCCGCACCGGTAAATGGTTTGGATTTGAGAACCACGGCATCATACCTGATATGATCTGTATGGCAAAGGGCCTTACCTGCGGTTACCTGCCTTTTGGCTGCCTGATGGTTTCTGATAAAATTGCTGCAAAGTATGATGATGCCGTGTTAGCACTCGGGTTGACTTACTCAGCTCACCCGGTTAGTTGTGCAGCAGCATTGGAAACACTGAAAATTTATGAAGAGGATAACCTGATTGAAAATGCAGCCTTTATGGGCAATTATGTTACAGAGCAGGTAGAGCTATTAAAACAAAAGCATCCATCCATTGGAAATTTCAGAACAACCGGATTACTGGGTTGCCTGGAAATTGTAAAGAACAGACAAACCAAAGAACCAATGGCTCCATTCAATGCAAAGCCCGATGAAATGGCTGTAATGAATAAAGTGGCTGCAAAAATCAAAGAACTGGGTATGTATACGTTTGTGCGTTGGAGTTATATTTTCATTGCACCGCCTTTATGTGTTACCAAAGAACAGATAGATGAAGGGTTGGCTATCATCAGTGAGGCGTTGAAAATTGCCGATCTGGAAACTAATTGATTTGAAGATTTGATAATTTGAAGATTTGAAAATTTGGTGATTTGAAATTGGACGGGGATTTAGTCATCTTCAAATTTTCAAATCAACACATCTTCAAATCAGCCAATCTTCAAATTAATCTAACTAATATTAATGGACCAAAGCTTACACATACCTGCTTCATCTTTGTATAACGATGACCTTGCTCCGGTACTGCCACAACAAAGAACCTGGGGCACCTGGAACTATGCAGCTTTGTGGATCAGCATGAGCTTATGTATCCCTACTTACATGCTTGCCAGTTCATTGATTGAAGGTGGGATGAACTGGTGGCAATCTATCCTGACCATTTTCCTGGGTAATACTGTTGTATTGGTTCCTATGATTTTGAATGGCCATGCCGGTGCTAAATACGGAATCCCGTTTCCGGTATTTGCCAGGGCAAGTTTTGGTACAAAAGGTGCTAATATCCCGGCCTTGTTAAGAGCCATCGTTGCCTGCGGCTGGTTCGGCATCCAGGCTTGGATCGGTGGATATTCCATCTACCTCATGCTTAATATCTGGTGGCCTGCATTGGGTGAACTTCCAAATGTTTTTCCAGATTCATTCGGATTGCAGACAGGCCCGGCAATATGTTTTTTTATTTTCTGGTTGCTGAATATGTTTGTTGTTTACCTGGGAGTGGAAAGTATTAAAAAGCTACTTGTTTTTAAAGCATTTTTTTTACCAATTGCCGCACTGGCATTATTGTTTTGGGCAATAAACGCCGGAAACGGACTAGGCCCTATTTTGCAGCAGCCGTCAAAGTTTACAACCAATTCTTCTTTCTTTAATTATTTTTTTCCTGCACTAACCGGCATGGTTGGTTTCTGGGCAACACTGTCGTTGAATATTCCGGATTTTACCCGATATGCAAAAAATCAGAAAGCCCAGATAAACGGCCAGATCATCGGGCTACCTCCTTCCATGACATTGTTTTCTTTTATAGGTGTAGTGGTTACATCCGCAACCGTAATTATATACGGAGAAACTATTTGGGATCCATTGGTGCTGGCAGGAAAATTTGATAATAAAATATTGGTAAGTATTGCCATGATCGCAGTGGCAATTTCTACATTGGCAACAAATATAGCAGCCAACATTGTTAGCCCCGCGAATGATTTTGCAAACTTATCTCCAAAAAAAATTAACTTTAGAAAAGGTGGATATATCACCGGCATATTGGGAATTTTGATATTTCCCTGGAAACTGATCGCTGACCCAAATGGATATATTTTTACCTGGCTGATTGCTTACTCCAGTTTGCTGGGACCGGTTGGCGGTATTATGATTGCTGATTATTATTTTATACGCAAACAGCAATTGAATATTGTTGATTTGTATAAACATACTGGTCAGTATGGTTTTAAAAATGGGTTTAATCATGCAGCTATCCTTGCATTGTTATTGGGAGTATTACCAAATGTGCCGGGGTTTTTATTACAGGTTAAACTGATAGATGCAACGGTCTTTCCTGCGTGGATTTCAGAATTATATCATTATGCATGGTTTGTTGGATTTTTAGTTAGTGGAATGTTGTATTTTTTAATGATGAAAAAAATAAACCGCTGAGAAAAAGAGAAGCAAAGATTATGCAGAGTTTCTCTGCGGTAACTCAAAAAACTCTTGTTCTCTGCGGTTAAAAAAATAGACTATGAGCATTCTAATAAAAAACGGAAGAATTATTACCGCCACCGATGATTATATAGCAGATATTTTCATAGAAGGCGAAACAGTTTCTGCAATTGGAAAAAATTTGTCAGTAAAAGCAGACAAGGAAATGGATGCAGCCGGCAAACTGGTGATGCCCGGTGGTATTGATCCGCACGTACACCTGGATATGCCATTCATGGGCACTTTTTCCAGCGACAACTATGAAACCGGAACCCGTGCAGCATTATACGGCGGTACCACTATGGTGATTGATTTTATTTTACAGAAACAGGGAAACTCACTGAGGTCTGCACTGGAAGAATGGCAATCACGTTCCAATAACAATTGCGTGGGTGATTACAGTTTTCACATGGCAGTAACAGATTTTAATGATCAAACAAAAAAAGAGATCAAAGATTTTATTGAAAAGGAAGGCATCACTTCTTTCAAAACATTCATGGCTTACAAAGGCGCTTTAATGATTGATGACCGGCAGATGATCGGGCTGATGGAAGAAGTAAAAAAACATGGCGGGTTGATCAATGTGCACGCCACCAATGGAGATATGATTGATTACCTGATTCAAAAGCACCGGGAAGAAGGAAAATTATCACCCTTGTATCATTATCTTTCTCAGCCGGAAGTTACAGAAGCAGAAGCAAGTGAACGGTTTGTGGATATGTCTAACTATACCGGTTGCCCGGGTTATATTGTTCATCTTACCTGCGAAGGCGCATTGAATGCGGTAAGAAATGCAACGAAAAGAAACCAACACATATTTGTTGAAACCTGTATTCAGTACCTCATCCTGGATGCATCATTATATGAAAAAGATTTTGATGGTGCCAAATGGGTAATGAGTCCGCCGTTGCGGGAAAAGAAAGACCAGGCAACTTTGTGGGCCGGTATCAACCAGGGCCTGGTGAATGTAGTGGCAACAGACCATTGCCCTTTTAAATGGGAGCAGAAACTGATGGGTAAGGATGATTTTTCAAAAATACCAAACGGGCATCCTGCCATTGAGAACAGGATGGAATTGTTATACAGTGAGGGTGTTGCAAAGAATAAGATCACACTGAATAAATATGTGGAAGTTGCCTGTACCAACCCGGCGAAAATATTCGGCATGTTCCCGCGCAAAGGAACGATTGCAGTTGGCAGCGATGCAGATATTGTGATCTTTGATCCGAATGAAAAACATACTTTGTCTGCAAAAACTCACCACATGAATGTAGATTACAGTGGTTATGAAGGTTGGGAGCTTACCGGTAAAGTGAAAACGGTTTTATTGAGAGGTCAGGTTGCCATAGATGATAATACATGTTTGCTTGAAAAAGGGTATGGTAAGTTTATTAAACGGAATAAGGTTTCACAGATAATATAATTTATTTTAAATGTTGAATGTTGAATTTTAAATTATTCAGCATTCAGGTTCATTCATAATTTAAAATTCAAAATTTAAAATAGTAATTGATGGCCAGGATTATTAAATCAGGATTAATTCAAATGTCACTTCCCAAAACGGAAGGCGAAGGAACGATCGAAGAGATCAAGGAAGCAATGGTACAGAAACACATTCCCCTGATTGAAGAAGCAGGAGAAAAGG
>JAGPDJ010000149.1 GCA_018057635.1 Ferruginibacter sp.
GGACATGAAGCCATTCAACTGGCCACAGCATTTCAATTATTACCGTGCGATTATGTAAGTCCATATTACCGGGATGAAAGTATCATGCTTGGTTTGGAGTTTTCACCATACCAATTGATGCTTCAGTTGCTTGCCAAAAGTGATGATATTTTTTCAGGTGGCAGGGAATATTATAATCATCCGAATTACAGGGGAAATGATAAACCAACGATCATTCACCAAAGCAGTGCAACCGGCATGCAGGCGATCCCTACTACCGGTATAGCTCAAGGAATTAAATTCCTGGAAAGATCCAATTCACCACTATTAATTAGTGGTATGGATGGTGAGGCTCCGGTTGTGATTTGTTCATTAGGAGACGCATCAGTAACCGAAGGCGAAGTTAGTGAAGCATTTCAGTTTGCTGCATTACACCAGTTGCCTGTAATTTACCTGGTTGAAGACAACGACTGGGGAATCAGTGTAACATCAGGTGAAGCCAGAACTACCAATGCTTATGAATTCATATCCGGTTTTAAGGGTATTGAAAGAATAAGTATAGATGGCAGTGATTTTGTAGAAAGTTATTTAACGATGCAGCAGGTTGTAAAAGATGTTCGTGAAAACAGGAAACCTTACCTGGTACATGCAAAAGTGCCTTTGTTGGGTCATCATACAAGCGGTGTTAGAAAAGAATTTTACAGAACAGAAGCTGATCTTGATAAACACTATACAAACGACCCTGGCCCAAAGCTAAAGACTGTTTTACTGCAACTTGGTTTTGAAGAAGACTATTTACAGCAAATAGAAAATGAAACAGCGGCTTATGTGAAGGATGAATTTGAAAAAGCAGCAGCCTCCCCGGAGCCGGATCCTTCAACAGTGAGTAATTATGTATTTATGCCTACGCCGGTTTTAGCAGAAAAAGGCGAAAGGAATCCGGCTAACAAAGAAAAAGTGTTAATGGTTGATGCTGCTTTGTTTGCTATCAGGGAGATCATGGAAGATTTTCCGGAAGCTGTGTTATACGGCCAGGATGTGGGCCGCAGGCTTGGCGGTGTTTTCAGGGAAGCTGCAACACTGGCAGAACAGTTTGGCGATCACCGTGTTTTCAATACAGCGATACAGGAAGCATATATAATAGGATCTACAGTTGGAATGAGCGCTGTGGGAGTTAAACCGATCGTGGAAGTTCAGTTTGCAGATTATATTTATCCAGGCCTGAATCAGCTTGTGACAGAAATTTCAAAAAGCTGTTACCTCAGTTGCGGAAAATTTCCTGTACAAACACTTATACGGGTGCCCATAGGAGCATACGGAGGTGGAGGCCCTTATCACAGCGGAAGCGTAGAAAGCACATTGCTTACCATCAAAGGCATCAAGATAGTATATCCTTCAAATACTGCAGATATGAAAGGATTGCTGAAAGCGGCATTCCTTGATCCCAACCCCGTGATTATGCTGGAACATAAAGGATTGTACTGGAGTAAAGTGCCTGGAACGGAAGATGCAAAAATGACTGAACCATCCAGGGAATATGTTATTCCATTGGGAAAAGGAAATATTGTTTTAGCTGCATCCGCTGAAAATATAACGGCAGGGAATAGTTGCTGTATAATCACATATGGTATGGGAGTTTACTGGGCTAAAGCTGCAGCTAAGAATTTTCCCGGGCAGGTTGAGATCGTTGACCTGCGAACTTTATTTCCACTTGATGAAGCACTTGTTTTTAATACTGTAAAAAAACATGGAAAATGCCTGGTGCTCACAGAAGAACAACAAAACAATTCTTTTTCTGAAGCACTTGCAGGCAGGATTTCAAAAGCGTGCTTTCAGTTTTTAGATGCCCCGGTAGAAGTATTAGGTGCATTAAATTTACCTGCAGTTCCTATGAATATTATTCTGGAACAGGCTATGTTACCAAATGCAGAAAAAGTATCAGCCAGGCTGCAGGAGTTATTGATGGGATAAAGAATTTTTAAAGTGATTTTGATAACCTGCCCGTTTGTATAACCTTTCCAACAGGAAAGCATTTCCGAATTATTCATTATCCATTAAATCATTATCCACCAACCATCTTCCCGTCTTTCATATGCAAAACCCTGTCACTCATAGCAGCCAGTTCTTCATTATGAGTTACGATTAAAAATGTTTGTTTGTATTGATCCCTCAGTTGAATAAATAGTTTGTGTAGTTCTTTTGCATTGGTAGAGTCGAGATTACCAGTTGGTTCATCTGCCATGATTATAGATGGGTTATTTATCAAAGCCCTTGCAACTGCAACTCTTTGTTGTTCACCACCCGACAATTGTCCTGGTTTATTCTGAAGCCGGTCTCTTAATCCCAATATTGTAAGCAGTTCTATAGCCCTGTTTTCAGTTTCTTTCTTTTTAGAACCAGCTATCCAGCCAGGTATACAAACATTTTCCAATGCGGTAAACTCAGGCAGTAAATGATGAAACTGAAAAATAAATCCAATATGTTTATTTCTGAATTTTGACAAAGCCTTACCTGTAAGTTTATCAATTCGCTGGCCCTTCAATACAACTTCACCTTTATCTGGTTTATCCAATGTACCCAATATATGTAAAAATGTACTTTTCCCGGCTCCGGAAGAACCAACAATACTTACAATTTCTGCTTGCTTAATATCTATTTCAACAGATTTTAGCACTTGGAGGCTACCGTAATGCTTTTCAATATTTCTGGCATTTAACATCAGTCGAAAATAGCCAATTATTGCAATAAAAGGGATTAACACGGGCATAATCAGTAATTATTGATTGGATATAGTATTTTATTCTTAAATATTCATATAGTCAAAAAATGAAATAATTGAAGTTTTAACCTACCTTTTTAAAAACACTTTTGGTTATTTCGTACGAACTTCTACATTTGCAAAAATTAAACCTATTTCATACGATGTTTTGGACACTAGAATTGGCCTCGCATTTAGAAGATGCTCCCTGGCCTGCAACTAAAGATGAACTGATCGATTACAGCATTCGCAGCGGTGCCCCCATTGAAGTAATAGAAAATCTCCAGGAACTGGAAGACGAGGGTGACTTGTATGAAGGTTTGGATGATATCTGGCCTGATTACCCAAGCCAGGAAGATTTCTTTTTTAATGAAGATGAATATTAATTAAGCCGTTATTTGGAAGGATTGTAAAAAAAATTAGAAACCGTTCAATTTACTGGACGGTTTTTTAATGCGGTAAATCATAGTTAAAAAAAGATGTCATCTAGAAAAAATCCGTATAACAAAATGGAATTCACATAATTGTGAAGGAAACAAAAAGATGTCATCTACAAAAAAGTGTCTTCCCATTACAATACATAAATACTATAAAAAACAAACAACTATTTCCATTCCGGATAACCATCTGCATTAATAAAAAGATGTCATCTAGCGAAAACCCTTATAAAAAAATGAATTTCAATAATTTGTGAAGGAAACAAAAAGATGTCATCTCTAAAACCCCACCTTTTTCTTAAAACTAAACTTAAAATAAATTAATACCAAAGACAACAAACAAATAACCCCATTGCAGATAATCACCGGCAATAAACCCCTTCCTATTCCATAAATAAGCCAGATAATTGTACTTAAAAAAACTATCAACATCATAGCCAGGCTGAGGTCACCCACACTTTTAGTTTTCCAGGCCTGGTATACCTGTGGCATGAATGTGATACTGCTCAATGCAGATCCTATATGACCCACAACTTCTGTCCAGTCCATATTTTTTTATTTAGAAACCATATTTTTTGGGCAGACCATTATATATTCACTTTTAATGATCTCACTAAACTAATTATTTTTTAATGCTGCACTTTACTTCTCCATCTGTTCTATTACTGCACCGGTTACCCCCGTAAACGAGAAACCACCATCATGAAATAAATTCTGCATCGTTACCATTTTCGTCATATCACTAAACATGATCACAATATAATTGGCGCAATCTGCTGCACTTGCATTACCCAGCGGACTCATTTTTTCTGCATAATTGATAAAACCATCAAATCCCTTCACTCCACTGCCAGCTGTAGTTCTTGTAGGTGATTGAGATATAGTATTCACCCGTACATGTTTTTTAACACCATAATGGTAACCAAAACTACGTGCAACACTTTCCAGCAATGCTTTGGCATCTGCCATTTCACTGTAATCTGGAAATACACGTTGAGCCGCAATATAAGTTAGCGCTATCACGCTTCCCCAGTCTTTAAGTGCATCCTTCTTCATGCAGGCAGCCAATACCCGGTGCAGGCTGACTGCAGAAATATCATTCGTTTTTACATTAAACCCATAATCAATTTCTGTATAATGTTTGCCCTTACGCACATTTACTCCCATTCCTATTGAATGAAGGATAAAATCAAATGAACCTCCAAAATGATCCATCGTCTTATTAATAAGATTGTCCACATCTTCATTGCTGCTTACATCACAGGGTATCACCGGCGCATTGATCTGCTCTGCCAGTTTATTAATTTCTCCCATACGCATTGCAACGGGTGCATTGCTTAATACTATTTCAGCTCCCTCCTCATGGCATTTGATGGCAGTTATCCACGCAATTGATCTTTCATCAAGTGCACCAAAGATGATTCCTTTCTTTCCTTTAAGCAGGTTGTAAGACATGATAGCTTATTTATTAAATGATTAAACAAATATTTAGTAAAAATAACCAGTTATTTCTTAATCCCTGAAATACTGGTTTTAAAAATAAAAAAACTTACAATAAATACCACCAGGAAAATAACGGCAAAATGCAACAACAAATACAAAATAAAAAAACCAACTGATTTTTTCGGATCTATATTATCCCTGATCAGTTTGTGAATACCATAAGTTCCTGATACTGCTGCCAGCAGCAGGAAGGGAATGATCAATTTTTGAAACACAATAATTGGTTTAATTTTTTACTGTCACTGTAGCTTGCACAAATAAGTTGAAAGCCCTGTCAATTCCCAACCATTTCCCTTGCATTTTCCAGTGCAGCACTGGTAGGCCTTTCACCTCCCAGCATTTTTGCGATAGCTGTTATGCGTTCATCATTATTAAGCAAACGCATGGAAGTAACTATCCTTTCGCCCCTGATTTCTTTATACACAAAGTAATGTGCCGATGCTTTGGCAGCTATTTGCGGCTGGTGTGTAATTGCAATTAACTGGTGGCCGGCAGCGAGGTCTTTCATGATGATGCCTACCTGCCTGGCCGCCTCTCCGCTGATTCCTGTATCAATCTCATCAAATATCAATGTAGGCAGTTCAAGTTTCTTTGCAACCAATGATTTAATACTAAGCATCAGCCTGCTTAGTTCTCCTCCGCTGGCAACCTTTCCCAAAGGCTCAAAACGGTTACTCTTATTGGCATCAAATAAAAATACAATTTCATCAATACCATAAACATCCAGTATTTTTTGATTTACCTGGATCTTTAAAACTGCATTCGGCATACCAACCTGTACCAATAATTTATTCACCTTATCAGCCAGAGGTTTACACTGGCTGCACCTGTTCTCTGATATCTTCTTAGCCACATTCATACAGGTTTCATATTGTTGCCCGGCAAGCAATTCCAGTTTTTCTACAGTTGCTGAAATGTTCAGAACAGCATCAAGCTTCAGTTGCAGTTGCTGATGAATCTGCAGCAACTGGCTGGTATCATTCACCCCATGCTTCTTCAATAATTTATATCCTGCCGAAATGCGTTCATTGATGATCTCTATACGCTCCTGGTCATAACTGACCGTATTGTCAATCCCTTCCAATTCATCAGCAATATCTTTCAATTCAATAACAGTACCGGATAAACGTTTTATCAGTGATTCAATCCCTGAATGATATGACTGCAATGATAGAAGCCTGTTCTGTAAAACTTTTAATTGCTGCACCAATGGCTGATCAGCATCTTTCAACTCATAATAAATACCTGCCAGCTGCTGCTTGACATGCTCTGCATTGCTGAGTAATTTCAGTTCGGCATCAAGCTCTTCCAGTTCATTTTCTTTCAGTGATAATTCATCGAGTTCCTCAAAAAGGAATTTATTATAATCAAATTCTTTATCAGCATTTAATTGCTGAACCTGCAAGACATCCAGTTCCCTTTTTGTTTTAGAATAAGCCGTATGATTTACCTTCAGTTGTAACAACAAATCTGCATTCCCGGCAAAAGCATCCAGTACATCCCGCTGAAAATTTTCGGTTCCAAGGTCAAGCGTATCAAACTGCTGGTGCAGGTCAACCAACAGGATACTTATCAACTTCAACTGTGATAAATTTACCGGCGTATCATTAATAAAACAACGCGATTTTCCATTGGGAGTAATCTCACGCCTGATTAAAATATCTGAATCAAGATCAAGATCGTTTGCTGCAAAAAAATCTTTAACCTGCCTGCTTTGTTTTACATGAAATATACCTTCAACAACACATTTTTTATTTTGCTGTTGAAAAATACTACTATCAGCACGCTCACCTAATAT
>JAGPDJ010000150.1 GCA_018057635.1 Ferruginibacter sp.
ATCCCCTTTTTACCAAAAACATGCTTGATGTAAATACCCAAAAACAAGAATTGCGAAATTGCCAGGAACAGGCGGAGCATTTTTTCAATTCCTATATCATCCTGGTGTTCATTGTGCCAGATAGACCTGATATTTTTTATCCTTTTCTCAATTCCGCCTTTTACAGGTTTATTGTCTACTTCAGGTTTTGCGAGGAATAGTTTTTTGAACAATCGTTTCATTTCTTATAATGCGGAATACTAAATTACTTAAGGTTAGGCATATTGGCAAAAATGAAAATCCTAGAAGTGGTAATATAGTTTGTAACAAATAAGTTTTGGTTGTTAGTTTTGCAACTGATTATATAAATAATCACCGGGTATTTATGAGTGTTAGTAGTTTCAATGTAAAATTGCTGGAAAATAAGATACGGGATTCAAACTGGTGGTCTTTGGCGTCTGCTATGCCCGACAGCCATTACAACGAAACCAGCGGAATTATGCTTACCCATCACCTGGAGGCTGTATATAATAATATTGAAGATATTTTTTCCCGGCCTGAAACTGGTTTTTACAAAGACCTTTTTACGCTGCTGAAAAAAGTTAGAATGAACAAAGAACAAGTGAAGAATGAACTTAAGATCGTTTCATTGCTGCATGATATAGGGAAAACAAAAGAAGACAAGCAGCAGGTAATTCCGCATCCGCTCACCGGCAAACCGGCTCATATGCGCCATGGTATTGTTGGATTGATGGCAACCATGGAAATTATAGGCAATGACCTGATACCTTTCCCCCAACAGCAAAAAAACATCTATCGTACTGTAGAGCTGCACGATATCTCTTACGGACTGTTCAGGGAATTCAGTGTAACAGGCAATATTCCCCATAAAGACAAACTGCATTATATTGGCAATAAAATACATGAAATACCTTCAATAGGATTGCTATACCTGCTTGTATTTAAACTGGCGGATACACATGGGCATGATAATATATCTGATATTATTTGGTTCTACAATGTTGCACAGGAAAAGCACTTCAGTCATCTGAATATAAATCTGCCAGTTCCGGAAGAAAAGGATATCCGATAAAGAGCAGGTTCTTTATTTATCGGGAACATTCACAACAGAATATAGCATTTTGTGCAATAAATTAATTTGAGTTTACTATAAGCCCGTCATTGCGAGGAACGAAGCAATCTTGATTACAAGTAATACACAGTATAGATTGCTTCGTTCCTCGCAATGACGATAATTAAATTTAAAACACTACTTATTTTATTTGCTTTTTCTGTAATGCAATTAATTCCGTAACTTTTATTTCTGTTTTATACACTTTAATTTATTTGTATGCCAACTTTCAACCTGAACATTAACAATAAAAAATATACTGTTGATGCCGAAGCAGAAATGCCATTGTTGTGGGTGCTTCGCGACCTGCTTGATCTCACCGGAACAAAATATGGTTGTGGTGTTGCCAGTTGCGGAGCCTGTACTGTAATGATTGACGGTAAAGCAGTGTTATCCTGCCAGCGAAATGTTGGAACATGTGTAAATAAAAATATTACAACCATTGAGGGGCTTTCTGAAGACGGATCTCATCCTGTTCAAAAGGCCTGGCAAAAAGCGGGAGTGCCTCAATGCGGATATTGCCAACCCGGCCAAATGATGGCAGCGGCAGCATTGCTTTCAAAAAACAAGAATCCTTCTGATGATACCATCAGTTCGGCCATGAAGAATAATTTATGCCGATGTGGTACATATCACAGGATTAAAAAAGCCATACACATAGCCATTGAGGAAATAAATAAATAGCCAATCTCAACAAGATAATATGAAAAAAGTAACAATAGACCGCCGTCGTTTTATAAAAATAACATCACTTTCATCTGGAGGGCTTGTTATTGGTTTTATGTTGAATGGTTTTCCCGCACTGGCTACAGCCCCGGCGGAGTGTGAATTCTTTCAACCAAATGCGTATTTAAAAATTGATAAGAAAGGGAAGGTAACTGTATATGTTGCCAAACAGGAATCCGGCCAGGGTGTTGATACAGCATTGCCCATGATTGTGGCGGAAGAACTGGATGTTGATTTTAAAGATGTAAAAGCAGCGATAGCTCCATATGGTACTTTAAGTGAAGGTGCGCATGATACGGGTGGCAGCCAGAGTGTGCTGGATATGTACATCAAATTGAGGAACGCCGGTGCGGTTGCCAAAGCAATGATCATTAGTGCAGCTGCAGCTGTTTGGAAAATTAAGCCCTCATCCTGTGCAGCAGATAATGGAGAGGTGGTGAACACAATAACTATGCAGCGTATCAAATACGGAGAGCTGGTTTGTGAGGCAGCCAAACTTCCGGTACCTAAAGAAGTGACCCTGAAAAGCCCAAAAGATTTTAAGCTTATCGGGAAATCTGAAAAGCGCTCGGGATTAAAAGATATGCTGACGGGGAAGACAAAATACAGCCTTGACCTGAAAACAACAGGCATGTTGTATGCTGTTGCTGCCCGTTGTCCGGTAATGGGCGGATCATTGGTAAGTGTAGATGATGCTGCAACTAAAAAAGTGCCCGGGGTTTTAAAAGTAGTCAGTTATAAAGGAACAGGAGCGCCCATGCATGTTCGTGCAGGCGTGGCCGTTATCGCTACAAACACCTGGGCAGCTATTAAGGGAAAAGAGTTGCTGAATATAACCTGGGATGAAGGCAAAAGAAACACCGACAGCACCGAACAGCTTTTTAAAACTTTTGAAGAAAAAGCAAAACAAAAGCCGCAGTTTGAAGTTTTAAATAAAGGAGATGTGTCGGCATATACAGGCAAGAATGAAATTGTTGCTGCTTATGCAGAACCCTTTCTTGCACACGCCGCTATTGAGCCTGTTAATTTTACAGCATCCGTAAAAGGAGATACATGTGAATTGTGGGGTGGCTTGCAAATACCCGACTGGGCGGTGAATACGATTGCTGCCGATTGCGGGATAAAAAAGGAGAACATTAAATTAAACCTTGCGTTAATGGGTGGCTCTTTTGGCCGGCGGATACATTTTGATTTTGCCATAGAATCTGTGAAAATTGCCCAGCAAACAGATAAGCCGGTGCAGTTGCTCTGGGAAAGAACGGATGATACCATGTTTTCGCCATACCGGCCGGCAAACTATCATCAATTGAAAGCTTCCTTAGATGAAAAAGGGAATTTGGTATCCTGGCAGCACCATGTATTGGGTACGCCTATTGCGTATATGACAGAAGGCCCCGAAAGCAAAAGTGCCCCGGAGATGGAAGGGGCAGACCGCAGCTTTTATTACAATATTCCCAATGTGCGTAACGGTTATACCCCGGTTGATTTTAATATAAACAGGGGGTGGCTGCGTTCGGTGGATATTTGTGTGAACACTTTCCCCATTGAAAGTTTTATTGATGAGATAGCGCAGAAGCTGAATAAAGACCCCTTAAACTTTCGGTTATCATTACTCGAAAACAGACCCGATTTTAAAACAGGCGATAAACCCGGTTCCATGACGCAGTCGCCGGCACGTATAGCTGCAGTTTTAAAACTGGCCGCACAAAAAATAGGCTGGACAGAAACCCGGAAACCAAATCATTTTATTGGCCTGGCAACACATTCATTCATTTTTGCAAAAGCGTACGCAGCACACGCGATAGAAATAGAATTGCTTGCCCCTAAAAAATTCAGGATTACAAGGGTTGTTGCAGCCATTGATTGTGGTTTGGTGATAAATCCAGACGGCCTGCTTAATCAAATGGAGGGCGGACTGGCATTTGCATTATCACAGACCCTCAAAGGAGAAATAACGGTAAAGAATAGTCGCGTATTGCAGGACGGGTATTTCGGCTATGAGTTATTGCAATATGATGAAATGCCACCTGTATCGGTTCATATTGTTGAAAGTTCAGAAGAGCCCGGCGGTGTTGGCGAAGTTGGCTTGTCTACCGTTGCACCGGCACTGTGTAATGCACTGGCTGCTGCAGGTTACAGACCAAGAAGTTTACCAATCAGCAATGAAGGATTTAGCTGGATTTAATTTCTATTATTATTTATATAGAATTATAAAAGCCCAATAGTTTTTTACATAAATCTAATGGGCTTTTTATTGCAATGCAAAGATTATGATCAATGCATAAAACGAGGTATGCTGTTAATTACAAGCGATACATTGAAACGGCTCAGGCCATCAACTGGCGCATTACCCAACACCTGGTTGTCGCTGCTTTTCCATGACCTGTCTTTAAAGCTGCCTGTATATCCGGCCTTTATTCCAACTGAGCTGCCTTGCTTATTTGCCTTTACATTAAAACCAAGCCCGAGGTTATAGGTAAAAAATGAATTTTTGAAAACAACCGGGCGGATATTGTTTTGTACGTTTCCTGAAGTGAGGACATCGTTAAAATTTACCCCGGAATTGTCTTTATAGAAACGGGCCTGGTATCCTTCAGCACCGATGCCAACCATTGGGTAAAGCATGAATTTATCGCCTGGTATCACATCATAACCCAGGTTTATTTCACCGCCTAATGTGCGCAACGCACTGCTTTTTTTATCGCGGTCGCCACTCATACTGCTACCCACAGTGACATTTAAACCCGAAACAAAATTCTTATGTACATTCATTGAGCCAAGGCTGATGATACCCATATAATCTCTCAAGGTTTTGTACTGTGGTAAATTTGCAATGCGGCTGTTAAGACCGTCGAACGATTGAAAACTAATGCCGATTCCGCGGCTCATCAGCTGGCCTTTAGGTGGTTTGTTACTGCTCTGTGCAGCAACCGACAGTGAGAATGCAGTTAACAGAAATAATAATGAGATTTTCATATTGTATAATTTTTTTTATCTAACAAACTTATTTCAATAAGGTTTGATCAATTTGCATTTTATGATTTCATTAATATTTTACAAGCCATCAATTGATAATGCATATCAATTAGTATATTGATAATAATTACAACGTTTAAGTACATTAAAAAAGGGCAGCAATGCATAACGGAATGATTTCATATGAGGGATTAACAGAACAGGACTTTAGTCTACCTGAATTACCACAACCTTACTTGCCGGGAAGCAGGAATAGAAACCCCTTGCTTTATCTCGGGTATTCTGTATTGGAAGAAAAGGCAGGAGTAATAACATTACCTGTAAATATGCAGGTTTATTCAAAACAGTTTAATGCATGCGAACTGGGCGCAAGTTTTGAAGAAATCCTTTCGGAAGAAAAGATCAGGAAATTATATAAATCTGTTGATGTAACAGATTTTAAATTCTGCCCGTTGTTTTATAAAGGGATCACCCATGTTGGTAAAATAGACAGCCCCAAACTGGGATTATCATCAGATTTTATAACCCGGATGAAATCGTTTGGTGATCGGCTTGGCAGTTCGTTATTGCAATTACCGGAAAGCTGTTCCCTGGAAAACAAAGATGGATTATTCCGTTACCTCCAGGCGTTGCCGGTCCTGCTTGACGTTTCTGTTGAATTTACAAATATGGATTGGTTTATTAACCCTGAACAGTTTGGTTTGGTAGTAGAAAAGATGCATCAATTAAACAAAGGGCTGGTAATATCAGATTCGCCGGGCAGGCGCGAAGCTGTACACATGCAACTTTCAAACGCAACCGCATTTATCAGGTTTTATGGCGAAGGGTGGAATGAACTCGACCTGCACCGCATCAGCCAATGGAAAAAGCAACTGCAATCGTGGTACCTGCAGGGCCTTGAAAAATGTTATTTCTTCTTACATATTCAGAACAAGGAAGGCCAGGAAGATTTTATAAACTATGTACAGGAAGAGCTAAAATTCTAACTGGTTGATCATAGATTTATTGTCATAAAAGGAAACATATTTTTCTTTTACTGTGAGTGTTGCATAACAAACATATCGTAAGCATTTTCAGTTTTATTATAAAACCGGGAAGCATCTATATGTAAATACTCTTTCACACTGTTCGGTAAAAAGCTAATTTTACAAGGTAAATAAAAAAGAATCAGTTGAAAAAAGTATTGATCATAGACGATGAAGATAAACTTCGTTCATTACTGGCTAAAATCATTGGGCTGGAAGGGTTTGATGTTTTCCAGGCGGATGATTGCAAAACCGGATTAAAAAAACTGGAACAAAACAATATTGATGTTGTAATCTGTGATGTGAAATTACCGGATGGCTCCGGAGTGGACCTTTCAAAAAAAATAAAAGAAATATATCCTTGTATTGAGATCATTATGTTAACAGCGTATGGCACTATTACCGATAGTGTGCAGGCCATAAAGAACGGTGCGTTTGATTACATAACCAAGGGTGATGACAACAATAAGATCATACCGCTGTTGTATAAAGCTGCAGAAAAAATAGCGCTTACCAAAAAAATTGCGCATTTAGAAAAGCAACTGGGAAATAAATATTCATTTGATATCATTATCGGGAAATCAAAAAATATTAAGGAAGCCATAGAGGCTGCTCAAAAAGTAGCAACAAC
>JAGPDJ010000151.1 GCA_018057635.1 Ferruginibacter sp.
CTGTTGCTATTTCTCTTTTATTGATGTGAATGGTTACTGTAAGCATGCCTGTTTCGGGATGTACAATGGTATTCAGGTGAAGGATCGTGCAGTCATTGCTTTCAACGATTCGGCTGATCTCAGATATGGCAAATTGCGACCGTTCCATTTCAAGCACAATGATACCGCCGATCTCATTTGCTCCTGCAAAATTACCAAGTGTTTTTAAAAGGTCGGTAGTTGTGATAACACCTATATAATCATTTTCCGAACTGATAACAGGCACCACATTCGTATCAAACTGTATACTGCAGTTTACTGCAATCAGGAAATGAGCCGTATCATAAACTGCTGCGTGTACAAAAGATTCCTGTAATATTTCTATGGTTGGCTTGGGGTCTTCCACATCCAGCAGGTCATCTTCGCTGATCAGCCCCAAAAATTTATTTTCAGATACAACCGGCAGGTGTGTAACCTTGAAGTCGCTTATCAATTGCAGCGCCTTGCCAACAGAATCCTGTGGTTTAAGGCGTGGTATATTGTTATTAATAAGATTTGAGGTTAACATTTTGCCGGTATTAATCTGGTTATAACTTAAACGTGGAAATTAAAGAACCGTTGCAGAAGAAGACAAATAAAAATGTTAAACTGTTGCAGCCGGTGATTTTAATTTTGCCAGGAAGCCTTCGAGTATCCTGTTGAATTCTTCCGGAACCTCCATCATGGGTGCATGGCCGCATTTGTCAATAAAATGAAGCTCACTGTTAGGTATTAGCCTGTGAAACTCTTTGCCAACGAAAGGCGGAGTAATAGTGTCATTGTTTCCCCAGATGAGGCATGTTGGTTGCTTTACCTGGTTTAATTCTTCCCCGAGATTATTGCGGATGGCGCTTTTAGCAAGTGCAATGATCTTAATTACTTTTAGCCGGTTATTGGTTATTTCAAAAACCTCGTTCACAAGGTCTTCTGTAGCAAGATTTGGATCGTAAAATGTGAGGGCTGTTTTATTACGTATGTATTCTTTGTCGCCACGTTTGGGATAGGTATCGCCCATGCCATTTTCAAAAAGTCCGGAACTTCCGGTTAATATGAGCGACTTGATTCTCTCCGGGTTTTTTAAAATATGAACCAGTGCCACATGGCCACCCAATGAATTACCCATCAAATGAACATGATTATAATTGCGGTGTTCCAGGAACCTGTTTACAAATTTTTGTAACCCGCCCACAGAAGTATGCAGCAGGTCAAGGTCGAGCAATGGAAGAATAGGTACCACTACTTTATAGTTAACCCGGAAGTGTTCAATCAGATCCCTGAAATTACTCAGTGCACCAAATAAACCATGCAACAGCATCAGGGTTTCGCCTTGCCCCTCTTCAATGTATTTGAATTTGCCGTCTTGTTTTATTTCGTAACTCATGCTTGTTTTAACCTATAAATTTAATAAAGCCGGTATGCTGATTGATCAGCAACAGGTTAAAATTACACTAAATAAGATAATGCCTCAAATTAATGCTGTAATTTAATGGAAACCTTGTTAAAAAACTCTTCCAGCAAACCAAACATATTTTTAAATAATGGCAAAATGTTACCTAGAATATTAATTACAGCCGGCCCAAATGGCTGTAAAATAGTATATGTATATGATGAACGTATAGTTGATTCACTGAAAAAATGCAATTGTACAGCATAAAACAGGAATACACTGAAAATAATACTGTATAACAAAATAAACAATAAGATACCACCAATCCTGTTCACCCAACCAAGAAGTAAAGTTTCAACTGATTTTTGAAGTATTTTACCTGCCAGGTTAACCAGTATTACAACAATCAGGAAAACTGCAATAAATGATATCACAGGGAGCCATTTTCCGGTAGCATTTATATTTGTGGAAAGTCTTGCCGCAACAACTGATGATAGTTTCAAAGCCGCTGCAATACCCACAATGAATGCTAAAAAAGAAAAAAGTGCTATGATCAGGCCTTTTCTGTACCCTTTTATGCAAGCCAGGATGATGAGCAAAGTAAAAGCAGCATCAATAAGCATAATTTAACTTTATACTGTTACCCCAATAATTCCTTTACAATGGCGCTGATTGTTTTTCCATCGGCTTTTCCTGCCAGTTGTTTAGATGCTACGCCCATCACTTTCCCCATATCTGCAGCAGATGCAGCTCCTGTTTCTGCAATTATTTTTCTAACTGTTTCTATTATTTCTGCTTCAGATAACTGCTTAGGTAAGAACTTTTCAATTATCTGCATTTCTTCTTTCTCTTTAATGGCAAGATCCTGTCGGCCCTGTTTTTCAAAAATCTCTAAGGAGTCGCGGCGCTGCTTCATCATTTTAACCAGGAATTTTTGTTCAGTAGCTTCATCTATTTCACCACCTGCCCCTGGTTCTGTTTTTGCTTTTATTATTTCAGCTTTTATAGCCCGGAGGCCCCGCAATGCTGCTTCATCTTTTGATTTCATAGCTTCTTTCATTTCTGCCATGATTTGTTGTTCTAGTGCCATAGTTGTTGGTTTATTAGTTGATAGCTGTTAGTTGTTAGCTTTTAGTTGTTAGTTTTTAGCTGTTAGTTTTTAGCTGTTAGTTTTTAGTTGTTAGTTATTAGTTGTTAGTAGGTAGTTGATACGTTCTAAAATCAAACAAATCAATCTTGTAAAGCGTTTATTATGCTATAATGATGATCGTAAAAATAAAGCAACTTATATTCCGCAATCTACTAAAAGCTAAAGGCTAATAACTAATAGCTTTATTGTTCCTTTACCATCGATTCCCTGAATTTATTTATAAAGCCTTTCGCAAATGTTTTCAGTTCGTCCGACAATGCCTCCTGCTGAGTAGCCCGCTTGAATGTATCAGCCATCGACATCAGCATCTGGTAATAAAAGTCGCCCATTTCATCAACCATCATGTCTTTGGTCCAAAGGTCTATGCGCAAAGCAGATTTATCAGCTCCATCCCAAAAAGCGAGGCACATGGCTTTTGCTTTTTGCGCCATCCCGGCAGTGCTGTCACTTGCTTCCCAGTTTATCTGTTCAGGTATCTTATTCGGATCAAGTAATACATCAATGGTTATTGTTGACTTTTGCATAAGGCTCTTTTAACTTTTTAAGTTGCAAAGTTAAGCAGTTTGGGTTGCAGAACCTGTTAGTGATTGCCATAAATTGGTGGCAGTTTTTTCCCATGTATATGCTTTTGCCAGCAGCCTGGCTGATTCTACCAGGCCGTTCCGGAAGTTTTCATCTTTATATAACAACATCATTTTTTCAGCAATATGTTGCTCAGCCGGTTGGCTATAAACAGCGGCATCACAGAATATCCCTTTTAAAAAATCATTATTGGCAGTTATAACAGGAACTTCATAAATCAGTGGAAGCAATGCATGATCCTCAACCGCATTTATAACCGGCAAATAAATGGCAGCATAGGCCGCTGCGATGAATTGCGATACCTGTTCTTCATTTTCAGCAATTACAAATATCACATCATTGCGGTATTTATAATTGTCGAAATCTTTTACAATGTTTTCTTTTTGAACGGATGAAATCAACAGCAGCAATTTCATGTTAGATAACTGCATTTTCTTGAAAGCAGAAAAAGCTTTCAGCAGCATGGTTGTATTTTGAATGCTTGTATCGGTAATGAATGCCAGGAAATATTCTTTGCCTCCGGTATACGCTTCTTTGAATTTTTGAATACCCATGTGATCGGTTAAATTTGTTTTTGCCGGCAAGCCGCGACCGATCATTCGTACCTTGTCAATTGCTTTTGGGCAAACATGGATAATTGTATTTAAAACATGCGAACTGGTTGCTGCTACTACTGTTGCTTTTTCAACAAATTTTTTAAAATGTTTTTTAAGATACCGTGCTTCACCGCTTGTATTGCGATTGTTTTTATCGAGAAATGAGGTATCATTTACAACAATGCATTGATTAATACCTGTACGAAGGCTGCATACAGGACCATTGCCTGCAAAAATTACGGCATTGTACTTTTTGATAAATGAAGGCAACTTAAAATTATACCAAAAATGTTGCAGGAGGTTGTTTCGTATTGCCGGTGAAACATGAACAGTTTTTATATTAGCCGTTGTTATGATTCCCGGGGGAACAGGCTTGTCGAAGAGAAATATAAACTGGTAATCCGGGTACCTGGCGGCCAATATAGAAAAGCACTGAAAGTTGAAGTTGCCTGTAAGATCATGATTGTTACCGGGAAAACTGATATGAACTGCAATGGTCATCTTTATTATTTCAACACTTTTACTTTTACAGTTTCTATCCTGGTATCACTTACATTTAAAATATCAAATTCATAATTGTCAATGATGATCCGTTGTTTTTGCCGGGGAATTGCTTCATGATTCTGTATGATGTACCCTGAAAGTGTTTCAGCCTCATTATCTCCACTGAAATGCAGGTTGTATTTTTCTACAATAAAATCCAGTTCAAGCCTGCCGCTGAAAATATATTCGTTGGCTGCAATCTGTTTGTCAACAAATTCTTCCGCAACATCATATTCATCTTCTATTTCACCAAAGATCTCTTCCAGCAGGTCTTCCATGGTTACTATTCCCGCTGTGCCGCCAAATTCATCTATTACCCATGCAATTGTTTTTCTTTCGCGGCTGAATTTATTCATTAGGTCGGTTGCACTCATGCTTTCGGGAACGGTTGGAATGGGATGCAATACTTCTTTTAATGTTGCCGGCTGTTTGAACATATCCAGTTGGTGAACATAACCAAGAATACTGTCTATGTTATTTTCATAAACAACCAGTTTGCTCAATTTGGTTTCTATGAATTTTTCTTTTACACTTTCAATACTGTCATTAGCATTTATGCTTTCTATTTCTTTACGTGGAATGAGGCATTCACGGAGTTTTACTTCACTCAGTGACAATGCATTTTCAAACAGCTCTTTATTTATTTCTGAAGATTCCTCTTCATCGGGATGTTTGTTCTGGTTCATAAAATGCTCCAGGTCTACTTTACTGAAGGCATCTTTATTGTGATTCACTTTTACATTGAATATATATTGGAGTATCCATTCTGCAATATTTACAAAAAATGCAGCCAGTGCAGAAAGCAGCCAGTAGAAAAAGCGCACGATATAAGTGATGATATCGGAACTTAAAATATCATTGTTCCTTGCTTTAAAGAATGCCTTGCTGAGAAATTTTACAAATAGAATGATAGCTGTTGACAATACCGTTTCAACAAGCAGTTTAATAAATTTCACATAAGCGGCTGATGAGGCAGGTAACCTGGTTTCAATCCATTGCCAGATGGGGAAAAGCATATCACCTACCAATAGCCCGTAAATTACCATCACAATATTTACGGCCATTAATGTTGTACCTATAAATTTTGCCGGGCGTTCAGCAAAAGCGCCCCATGTTTTACCGCTGTGGGTGCCTTGCTTTTTGTTTAGTTCTATGGATAATTTATTGGCAGAAATAAATGCTATTTCTATGCCTGAAAAAAATCCGATCAGGCCCAGTGCGGCAAAAATGGCAAGTAATGCGATCCAATCCATAATATAAAAGTAATAAAAACGGCCAAATGAAGCTTTTTATTGAACCGGGATTAGTTTTTCAAAAAATCTGAAACCAGTTTTTCTGCATCTGCACAGGCAATATCGAGGTTATTATTAACAATCGTTTTGTCGAAATGTTCTTTAAAAGAAAGTTCATAAGCGGCTTTGTTAACCCTGGCTGCCAGTGATTCCTCCGTTTCAGTTCCCCTGCCAAGGAGCCTGTCTTTCAATACTTCCACTGAAGGAGGTTGTACAAAGATACTCAATGTATTTTCGGGGTATTGGCGTTGAATGTGCAGGGCGCCTTTTACATCAATATCCAGCACGGGCACTTTACCAAGATTCCAGATTCTTCTTAATTCAGATTTTAAGGTGCCGTAAAATTTCCCTTCGTACACCATTTCCCATTCAGCAAATTCCTTCTGCTGTATCTTATGATTGAATTCCTCCAGCCCCATGAAATAATAGTCTATGCCGTCTTTTTCATTGCCCCTTGCTTTCCTGGTTGCGGCAGATATGGAAAACTCCAATACAGGAAACACTTTCATAAGGTGTTTTGTTATAGATGTTTTTCCGGCGCCTGAAGGAGCTGTGATGATCAGTATTTTCTGGTGAATAGAATTCATGTGCAAATAAAGTAAAGAATATTCAATTGGCTTTCATTATCATCAATCAATTCTTTTTATATCAGCTCCGAGACTCCTGAGCCGTTCATCTATAAACTGGTAACCCCTGTCTATCTGTTCTATATTCTGAATGGTGCTTTTTCCTGTTGCACTGAGTGCAGCTATGAGCAATGCAACACCGGCACGTATATCCGGACTGCTCATGGTAATGCCCCGCAATTGCTGTTCGCGTTCTAGCCCTATCACAACAGCCCGGTGCGGATCGCAGAGAATGATC
>JAGPDJ010000152.1 GCA_018057635.1 Ferruginibacter sp.
TGTTCGCCGATTAAAGTGGCACGTGAACTGGGTTCAGAACGTCGCAAGACAGTTCGGTCCCTATCTGTGATGGGCGCTAGTAAATTGAGAGGACATGACCTTAGTACGAGAGGACCGGGTCGTATGTGCCGCTGGTGTATCTGTTGTGCCGCCAGGTGCAATGCAGAGTAGCTACGCACAGCAAGGATAAACGCTGAAAGCATCTAAGCGTGAAACCTTCCTTAAGATGAGTTTACTTTTAAGGGTCGTCAAAGACTATGACGTTGATAGGCTATAGGTATAAGGGTGGTAACATCGAAGCCGAGTAGTACTAATTGCCCGTAAGCTTTATTTTTTATTTTTAACTTCGGTTATTAATAATATTCGTTTTTACTTCTTATTCCAATATGTTAACTTATTTATGATGTATGATCTAATGATATATGATGTAGCAATACATTCATAAATCATAAATCATAAATCTTACATCTTTATGGTGGTTTTGCCGAGGGTGTTCACCTCTTCCCATACCGAACAGAGAAGTTAAGCCCCTCATGGCCGATGGTACTGCACAAAAATGCGGGAGAGTAGGTAGCTGCCATATTCTTTTAAAAGCCTTTCGATTTATCGAGAGGCTTTTTTATTTTCCCTATCTGCCTTATAATTGCTGCGACTTTTGAATTTTTCATATTGACTATTGATCGTATTTAAATACTCAATACCCATTGTTCCTCACTATTTATCTTCAAGTGCTACATCTATTGATTATCTATTTAAGTTAGAATCTAATCTTTAGTGCCTTTTTTATAGTTAAAAATTATGGTCACATAAAATGTATATTATTTCTACTTTTCAGCTTAGAAAATAATTCACAGCACATCAATTAAAAAATTAATTGGCTTATGATTAAATGTAATTAGCGAATGAACTATGCGTTTTAGAAACACACCTGGCTTATACTGTATTACCTAAGTAGTTAAAGGAGAGAAATTTGTAGCAGCGCCCTCTTTATATGAGTTTATAAAAGTTATGTCACCAGTCTGCCAATTCAGAAAATCAAAAATTAAGAATCAAAAATTTATTTTCGGACCTCAACTCGCATGAATGCATATTCGGCTGCGGAATAATACTCCTGCTTTAATTTAAAAATAATTGAATACCGGTTGGAAGCACTGGATGCAGGATCACTGGTTACTGCAAAGCTGATAACAGAACCTTGGGATAAATTAAGTTCGGTAGTCGTATGAAGGAATTTGTCTATTAAAAATGCTTGCCTCTCCCAATGACTGATACGGTCGCCAGAAAAATACAAATGGTATTGCTGTTGTTTCAGGTTGGTTAATTTAAAAAACAAAGTGTCATTAAGTTCCGGTAGTTTTCTTCTTTCAACTGCCAGGTCTGTACCAGCACAATTTATGGCAATGGATTCGGTAGACATTGTGAATTTATAAGCATCCAAAGGATCAATTGCATTGCTCAATTCTCTTCCAAATTCCTCCATCACTCCATCCAGTAATACCGTGCCATCTATTCCTGTTTGTTTTAGTTGAATAAATAACCTGGCGTAATTAGATTCTGTTGGCGAGGTTCGGAAAGTTGTACTGCTGCCACTCGTTTTCGCAGTTTCATTAAACGAAACAGTTCCGCTGCCACCGAAGGCTCTCACAAAAAATGCCTGTCCGCTCTGAATCACATTGTTTATTGAACCGCTTGCCCCATAACTGCCACCTCCGGGCGTTACATAATAATTATTGTCAGCTCCTGCGCCTTTGATAAATGTTTGATAAGCCCCATAACCAAGGCTGCTTCCCAATTTTGGATCCCAAACATAAAATACCTTCTGTATATTAGCAGACTTCACTACTCCTGCATCATTGGAAAAATTAATAGCCGATGCAAAGGGATTGCCGATCGATTCAAACATATTTGCAGTAACAGTTGTAGTTGGTGGCAGATTGGATACCGGCCAGAATATCCTGCCACTTGTTCTCAAAATGGTTGAAGTTGCAGGTGCATTGTAAGTGGTTACAGTACGATCTCCTCTTACAAAGACCATATATCCTTTGCTGTTGTATAACGGTGTGCCCGTGGTATTGGCTACGCCGCTCCAGGTATTGCCCGCGGAAACAAATGTTTTCATACTGGGGCCGGCAACAGTATATACATCGAACCGTGAAGGCAGCGGAGTGATATTACTCGTGATCTGTGTACCAAAACCTGCATAACGGCTTTGGTTAGCTGCAGTTGCGGTGTCTTGCCATGCTTCGTTGATAGTTTGGCCACCGTTTGCAGGTACAGCAAGAAATTGCCATGTCTTACCATGATTGGGAATTGGGCCTGTAGCAATATAGCGATGAATGGTGAACCTGCCGTTTCCTGTATAAGTTACGGTAGCATTGCTGGGAATGATGCCAACGTTGGCAGTTGCAGTATTTGAAGACATTAAAATAATATTGGCAGCAGTTTGAAGGTTCAGCTTGGAGGATGATCCGAAAGCAAGTTCCCTTTCAATGCTCATTTCATTGTTGATGGAAAGATCGACTGTGTTATTGTTAGTGAAGTTGTAAAATTTCATGAAGGGAGCATTTGATGTGTAATTCTGCGCTGCTGTGCCATTCATTACTACTGTACCCGAATTATGCGCAAAAGAGGCTGTTCCGCTTTTATTGAGATTGCCCCTTGTATAAAGAATGCCAGATGGAGCTGTTTTAATACCAGCAACCGATAACGTTAGGTTGCCGTATTGCAGGCTGTTCGCATTGGTGATCGTTTGATCTCCGTTCCGTGCATATTCAATGGTAGAAGCTGTAGCAAGGCTAAAAGACGTGATGGTTTGATGTATGGCCGTGTTGGTTGTTCCATTGAACCCTCCCTGGTTAAACACCTTGAACAGACCGCCTGCGAGCATTGTAACTGACTGTCCTGTCGTAGCTGTTTGCGCCTGTATAGAATTAGAATTATTTGAAAAAATGCCGGTAGCTGTAACCCTGAATACAGATGCTCCGTTCAAAAAAATGTTTGCTGATGCATTGCCCACATTATTCCCGCTGATATCAATATTGTGATACACATAAGTACTTCCGTTACGTATCGATTGTGCGCTAACATTATTATTGGCAAATTCTATCACACTGTTGCCAGTAAGAGTATATGTTCCCTGCATATTTGGTTGCGTACCCGCTGTGTGAAGAATGAAACGGGAAGTTGCATCCATAATCAACGCGGTAGTGTTAAGGGTGGTTGGCCCAATATTTCCGGTTGCATTCAGTGTAGCAGAGCCAGTAATTGTTAACCGCCCCGTTGTTGCAAGGTTAAAGGTTCCGGCTGTTTTTATACCGGTACCGGATATCATAAGATTGCCATAGGTTATTGCTGTAACAGCCTGGGTGCTTCCATAATATTCAACCGTACTGTAAGTTTCATTAAGCCATGTACCACCGGAGACTGACGTGGTTGTTGAGCCGATCAGTCCATTTGCATTGGCTGTTCTTACAATACCTGCATTACTAAAAGTTCCGTTATTGGTGATAACGGCATTTGTGCCAAGATCAAATGTGCCCGCTTCATTTAAAAGCGTTCGGCCAGAGCTGATTACAAATTTCGCTGTGGAGGAATTGTCAATGGTCTTAATTTCACCGAAGCCACTTGCATCCAGTAATCTCATACTGTAAATAATATTTACGTTCTTGTGGAGTATAAACCGGAGGTCCCCACCAATGTTAGAAATTATAGAAGCGTTGCCAACATTGATCGTGCCACTCGTAGCAGCTGTAGTAAGGGTAATATTTCCATAAAAGCCGTAAGGGAAAGATTTTGTTCCTGCACCGTCGATCGTTACATTGCTATACATCAAAAACTGGCCGTTTACTACAATGGAGCTTGAATTGCCGAATGTACCTGCCAGCCGGCGGATAGCAAGTGTGGGAAAGCCCGTGGTTGAATTTGGGAAAAAAACAACGTTAGCAGCTGTAACAACGGCTGAGTTGCTGTTATGATTATAAGTAGATTGTGACAACCAGGAGTTATTGATATTGGAAGCCAATGCTTCGTAACCGGTTCCGGCATTCGTAGTATTGTTCCCGATCTCTACATCTCCGTCAATACTCATAGCGGAAGTTCCCGGGAAAAATGTACTTGCATAGTTCTGAGAAGACAAAATGGCAAATACACCTCCATTTTCTATAGTCATATCAAACCCGGTGCCGTTATTCAAAGTGATGGAGCCGCCTGTAAGCAATTCAAGTTCACCTCCCAATTTTATAACCAGTTGGTCAAAAGTACGTGCCGTATTGATACTTATTTTATGAGTACTGAGGATGGTAATGGTATTGGCAGATTGTGTAGGTACGAGGGTTGCATTTGCCCATGGGCCTGTCGGTCCGGTTGATGACTGCCAGCTTCCGATGCTTGTCCAGTTGCCACTTGCTTTTGACCGGAAATAATCTGTGGAGTTTGACGCAACTGATGTATAAGTAATGAACAATAGTAGTGATGCAACAAGAACACTGGTTATAACTTTGCGCATAATGGTAATTTTATCAACAGTTTTATTTGTTCGCTCCGGAAGATGGCGTTGAGCTATGGCATTAACAAAAAATCTGGAATCATATAAATATTATAAAAATTTAGATGTTGACAAATACTCCAAACGGGTACCCCCATCAGCTAAAAACCTATGAGTTTTAGGAATGTTCACTGCCACCTATCACTAACCTTTTTGGGCATACTCTCCCGATGTGTTAAATCACAAAATTTGCAATTCGGAATATGAAATGGCGTAGTTAAAAAATACTTCATATTTCAACATTCCGTGTTAATATTCGATATTTATTAAACCCACCTCTGGGTGCATCCTATTCAATGAGAGCCTCCGACCCATTTTATCAGACCAACGTCTGAGTTCCTGGAAACAGGAAACGGAATCTTCAACTTTTTCATTCAACATCAAATAATTTTACACTATGTTTAATGGGAAATGATCTAGGACAATATGTTACAATCCAAGATGGAGGAAGTTATACTCATATGGCCGAAGGTACTGCACAACAATACGGGAGAGTAGGTAGCTGCCATATTCTTTTTAAAGGACTTTCAGGAAACTGAGAGGCTTTTTTGTTTTACAGTCTTATTTTACTTTCTAAACCGGTAACCAGCTTTTGGAATTTTAATACCAGTTACATTTTAAATGTGCAGAATTTTATTATTTCACAGAAATGAAAAATTTGGTAAATTAGAATATGCAAAAGATCATTTCTTTGTTTTTTTTTACATGTATTTTTTTTCCTCAAAATATTTTTTCTCAAAATCCAGAAAGAGACTCACTCATACTGCTACTGCCCAAAACAAAGGAAGATACCAATAAAGTAAACCTGTTAAGAGAAGTTGGCATTTCCATCATTTATCAAAATCCACCTGAAGCCATCCCATGGTTTAGAAAAGCTATAACCTTGGCAAAAAAATTGAAATTTAATCCCGGTTTGGAACGCAGTTATGCCGCCACTTCTACCGCTTATGCTTTTACTGCTAAATTTGATTCAGCCATATTGTATATCGACACAGCCATACAGTATGCAAAACTTGTAGGTGACGTTTCCAGGTTGGCACTCGTATACCTGAACAAAGCGGATGGCCTCCAAAACCTCAGTAATTACACAGCAGCATTAAAGTATTGTGATACGGCGCTGGTTTTTGCCGAAAAAGCAGGAAACAAAGACAGGCTTGCAAGGATATACGATATCATGAGTGATGTTTATCGTACCCAAAAGCAATATCCACAGGCTTTGAGTCATTTGGACAAGGCATTGGCATTGTATAAACAAATGGAAAATATTCAAATGACAGCGCTTGTTTATTACAGTAAGGGGAGCATTTATTTCAATACCAATAAGGAAGATTCTGCCATTCTTTATTTACAGAGGGCTATTTTTATTGCAGACAGTATTAACGACATTCAGAATCTCTCTACCTATCATGGTGAACTTTCCAGGGTCTATATAAAACAGAAGAAGTATAAAGAGGCAGAAGTAGTTTTACAAAAGGCCCTTGTTTATGCAAAGCAAACAGGGAACACAGTGCAGGAAGCTGTGATCCATTCTTTTTTGTATGAATTATACGATGCTCAAAATAATTTATCTAAAGCCATTCCGGCTGCATTAGCAGCATATAATATCTTAAAAGCAGGTAATGATCTTGGCCGCCGGCAAGGGATCACCGCATTATTGGCGGATGCGTATTATAAAATGGGTAATATGGTTGAGGCATTCCGTTTCCTGAAAACCAGCAAAGAATTAAACGACAGTTTGGTGAAAATGCGATTCAATGAAGAGACAGCACAACTGCAAACTACATTCCAGGTTGCCCAGAAAGATAAAGAAATTCAATTATTGGGCAAAGACAATGAAATACAGCAACAAAAATTGAATCAGCAACGGTTCTTATTGTTTAT
>JAGPDJ010000153.1 GCA_018057635.1 Ferruginibacter sp.
AGACATCAGGTATGGCATGTTCTTTTCTGTACTGGTGATGTACTTCATCACATTAACAGCCGGCACTGTGCTGCACAACAGTGGTATTCATGAGATAAACACGGTGGAAGATGCTGCCAAAGCCCTGAAACCAATTGCAGGAAATATGGCTTATATTTTATTTGCAACAGGTGTTATTGGCATCAGCTTTCTTGCCATACCTGTTTTAGCAGGATCCGTTTCTTATATCATAGCCGAAACATTTAACTGGAAAGAAGGGCTGAATAAAAAATTCCATGAAGCAAAGGAATTTTATTTTGTTATGATCATTTCAACAATGGGCGGTTTAATTATTCAGCTGGCGGGTGTTGATCCTGTTAAGGCATTGTTGTATACTGCTGTATTGTATGGAATCACTGCCCCAATTATTATTGCGATCATTTTACATATCTGCAACAATAAAAAAATCATGCAGGAATATACCAATAAAAAAGTATCAAACGGATTGGGGATATTTACATTGCTACTGATGAGTGTATCTGCAGGCTTGCTTATTTGGCTAATGATATGATCTGCACTGATGGAAATTACTGTTTCTTAAAACTCAACAGCGGAATTTTCATTGAATAAGACATGTTCTCTGTTTTTCCACCATAAAATATTTTATTCCAGAAACCACGTTCTTTTGTGAACATAACCAGGCACTGGTGTTTATTGGTTGCCAGGTATTTTTTCAGTTGCTTTACCAATGAATAATCAACCGTTGCTTTCCTGGTAACCAATTTTATCTTCTTATACCCGCTTTTACTGATAACTGTATTAGATTTAGCAATAATTGATTTACCGGTATCGATACCATAGTCAAAATACAAAACATCCACATTAGCATTTAAAGCTTTCGCAATTGGCAACAATCTGCCTAATTCATAATCAAGGTTTTCAAGGTCTGATGAAAAAGCAATATTCCTGATGGCAGCGTATTTGTGCTTTTCAGGAATTGCGAGTACGGGTACCTGTGATTTTGAGATCAGGGCAGCTGTATTGGAACCAAAGAAAAACCTGTTTAGGCCTGTTGCACCGTGTGTAGCAGTTACGATCAAATCAGCATGTATTTTTTTTGCAACTTCTATGATATTCTCAACCAGCATCGGGTTTGACTCCACTATTATCTTTGTTGTAGCAGGTATTTTTTTTATGCCGAGGTATTTATACTCTTTGCTTACCTGCGCTAACAATTTTTCAGTTTTAAAATTTATATCTTCATCAATCAGCATATTCACCTGGTCGTCTGATGCTGAAGCAGATGACAGTATATAGGGCGAGATATGGGCACAATGAAAAACAACCAGGTTTGCTTTTACAAAACCGCTTAGCCTGATGGCATATCTTAAAGCTACTGAAGCATTTTTTGAAAAATCGGAAGGAACCAATATTGTTTTCATGTTACAGTGTATTTATGTTATAAACTAAATGGTTTTTCCAGCGGTTTCCTGTTATTAAAATTCCCACAAACATATTTTACACTACCGGAATTGTAATCAAAGGAATGTTTGTATGATATGACATTTTTGAGGAAACACTCTTATTGAAAACACTTTCAATAAAATTTCTTTTATGGGTAAACATAACAAGCATATCAACCTGGTTTGCTGCAATAAATTCGTCTATAGATTCCTGGAATTTATGTCCGTATAACCTTACAGCATCTACTTTAATATCTTTATAAATTGATTCCAGTTCCTGGCCGTAAGAAATGATACCCCTTGTATTTTCCAGGTAATCCGCTGCTTCAGCATCATCCTCATCTGTAAAAACAGCCACAGTAACTTTTGAATTAAACAAACGGGCAATTTTAAATACCATTTCAGTATTAGCGGGCCGTTCATCAAAGTGATTTACAGCCATCATAATATTCTTTGGAATTTGCCATTCACTTAAAATTGGCACTGCCATCACGGGAATATCAGACTTGCTTATAATAGCTGCTGTGATACTGCCTACAAGTTTTTCTTTAAACCCTGTATTTCCAAGTGTTCCCATAACAACCAGGCTGGCATTATTCTCTTTTGCAGCATCCAGGATTGCACTGGTAACAGTTCCGCCAAAAACCTGGTAAGTAACATCCAGGCGCATGGATTCCCTGATATTCTTACAGATCATTTCAAGTTCCATTTCTGCAGCTTCTTCACCCGGTAGCCCATACTTATTTTCCAATGCGGTTTTTTCCCTGAATGGAGTATCCAGTAAATCATTTACGTAAACGAGTATGATAGAAGCCCTGGCACCTGATGCGATTTCTACTGCAAAATCAAGTGTTTTATTGGCATTGGGAGAGAAGTCCGTTGGTACCATGATTGTTTTCATAACCTGAATTTTATTCTACAAGTTATAGTAAAAAACATCACTTTAATAATGATAAATGTCAGTTTTACAGATGATTGCCGGTTTTTGCATTGTATGCATAACTGTTAATCTATAGATGATTTTACCGGAACCTGAACTTCTTCCAAATCTCAATCCAGCATGTGCTGGCTAAAGCAATAGCAGCGCAGGAAGCATAAGTTGTAAGTGGTAATGATTGCAACCTGAATAACTGCTGCATGAAGGGAATATATAAAAATGATGCTAAAAAAATTAATGTAATAATAATGATTATAGGTACTAAATTATTCTTATATCTAAGTGTAGCCAGTACAGAAAAACGAAAAGAACGGTTTACAAGTGTAAGGAAAATATTACAAAACAACAGGGTAATGAATATTACAGTCCTTACCACTGTTTCATCTGCATCCTGGTGCAGGTAATAATAACCGGCACCCAGGCAACCTGCGGTGATGACAATACCCTGAACAATACTCAGCAGTAATTGATTGAAAGAGAGAAAAGTATTGCTCATCTTACGCGGTGGCCTGTTCATGGTTCCGGGCTCTATGGGTTCATTCTCATACATGATGGAACAGGTGGGCCCCATGATCAGTTCCAGGAATATAACATGCACCGGTGAAAAAATATCAGTAAACTCCCACATCAGCAATAATGGCATGGCCACGATTAATATGATGGGAATATGTATTGATACAATATACTGTATAGCTTTTTTAAGGTTATCATATATTTTACGGCCAAGTGCAACGGCTTCAACCATGTGCGAAAGATCATCATCCACCAAAATAAGGGAAGCTGCGGCTTTTGCCACTTCGCTGCCTCTTTTTCCCATGGCAATTCCTATATGAGACGCTTTCAAAGCCGGCCCGTCATTTACGCCGTCGCCGGTCATGGCAACAACTTCAGCATTATCCTTCAGCGCTTCAATAACTTTCATCTTTGCTTCCGGAAACATCCTGGCAAAAATATTTACTCCCTTTACCTGCTTTTGCAATTCAGCTGTATTCATTAACAGCACATCCTTGCCCAGCAATACCTGTCCGTTGTTCTGTATTCCAACCTGGCTGGCAATTGCCATGGCAGTTTCTGCATAATCACCGGTAATAATTTTCACCTGTATTCCGGCATCATAAAACTGTTCAATGGTTTTAGCAGCATTTTCAGCCGGGGGATCCTGGAATGCAATAAGCCCGAGGAACTGGAAAGTAAATTCAGATTGAGATGCGGGCCATTTTTTTTCATGCCAGATACCCTTTCCTACTCCTAACACACGGTACCCGTTGCTGGCGTAAGACAGTGATTGCTCCTCATACTTTTTCAGCATTGCCGGCGGCAAATCACTCAGATTCAAAATAGCTTCCGGCGCCCCCTTTGCAGAAATGATCAAATCTGCATCCGGGCCTTTAAATATATGCGTCATCATCGGTGGCTTACCACCTATCGGGTACTCGTGAATCTGCGTATACTGCAAACGTTTATCATTAGGGGCAGTTTTTCCGTACAATGCATGTATCGCTTTTTCCATCGGGTCAAATGGATTGGTTTCGCTCGACCACATGGCGTATTCAAGCAATATTTCCGGAATTGCCGCATCAGTACCGCAATGAACAGAAGTGCCTGTTGATGCATCATAAAGATATTCCAGGTTCATCCTGTTCTGTGTTAATGTACCGGTTTTATCTACACAAATCACGGTGGCAGAACCCAGTGTTTCTACATATTGCGGTTGCTTAACTATGATATTATTACGCAGCAGCCTGAATGCACCCAATGCCTGGAATGTACTGAATGCAACAGGTATCTCTTCGGGTAACAGGCTCATGGCAAGGGTTAGCCCCTTTAAAATGGAAGACATTAAATTACCCGTTTGATAAAAATTATATCCTATTACGAATACAAATGCAACCCCACCTATCCATACCATATTCTTTACAAATGAACGAACCTGGATTTGTAAAGGGGTTTTGATCAAACTGATCCCAACCATCGACTGGCCGATCTTTCCAAACATGGTATTGCTGCCAACTGCGGTTACTTCTACTACGGCACTTCCACTGGTTACCAGGGTAGCCTTATACACACTGTCATGATTATCCGAAGTTTTATAAACCGGGAATGCCTCTCCTGTAAGGATTGACTCATTTAATGAGAGATCATTGGCAGACCTGATCAATCCATCTGCTGCCGGCACTTCCCCTTCTTCTATCATTATGATGTCGCCTGTAACCACTTCTTCAGTAGGTATATGTAATTGCGCTCCGTTGCGAATTACTTTTGCCCTGCTTGCAGACAATTTTTTTAATGCCAATACAGCATTCCGGCTCCGGTATTCCTGGAAAATTGATATGCCCGAAACAATTAATATAGAAACTCCCATGATGAAACCTTCCTGGTATTGCCCGGCAAAAAAATAAATTAAACAGGCCAGCAGCAGCAGTATGAACATGGGTTCCATCACCACTTCTTTTAACACATGGATAAACAGCCGGTCTTCCTGCAAATCAACAGCATTTGAACCATGTTTTACCCTGGATGCAATTACCTCATCATTGGTGAGTCCACGGGAGATATCAGTTTCATTCATTCATACTTTATTATGCCGTTTTAGACAATTTATACAATATACTTTTATCTATTTACAAAGCGGTGATAAGTGATAAATAATGTTAGTGCTTTTCCGAAAAATCGTTTATGCCTGCTTCAGCTTTTGTATCTCCGGATTTCTGCTGATGTAGTAATAATAATGGTATATGTGTGTGAAAGATCAGGTGCGTTGTGGTACTTTCAACAAACAGCCTGTTTAAAAAACTATGCTTATGCGGAATCACCGCCATCAAATCTATCGAATTTTCTTCAGCATATTGCTCAAGTGCCTGGGCAACATTGCTGCCTTTCGGGAATTCATAAACAGGATTCATTTCCTTCAGGTTGTTAAGAATGGCAGTAGGCTGCAATCTTTTTGTATAGGTTTCCTGTAAACCCTCTTCAACTACCCAAACAACAGATAATTTAGAAGAAAATTTTTCACCCAGTTGTTTTAACATATCTACCGTTTCAGCAGATGTTTCCTGGTCCATATCACTGGCCAATGCAATGTTTACAGGTTTTTTAAAGGATGCATCTTCCGGCACAACCAGCAAAGGGATTTCAGTGAGCCGGGTCAATGCTGTTGTTGTACTGCCAAATACTCTCCTCAAACCTTTCGCAGTTGATTTCATACCACAAATGATCAGGTCGGCATTTTTTATCATTGCTTCAGTATTAATTGCTTTTGCAGCAGCACCTTCCGATCCGCAGATCTCAATATCTACCAGTTTATCAGGATTAATGATCTCAGATTCTTTAACCAGCAGTTCTTTAATATTGGACCAGACATCCTCAGTATTATACAAGATATAACTTTCCGGAACCTGCACCGGTGACTGAAATGCATGGAATAAATACACTTTTGATGTAAAATATTTGGCCAGTTCAATGCCATAGATCGCTGCATTGCGGGAAGCAGCAGAGAAATCTGTTACAATAAATATATTTTTCATTTTTCCTGATTTTAAACAAATCTACTGTTCTGGAATAAAAACAGTAATGAGAGATATTACAAATCAGCCTGACAAATATCATATAATCCAATACTACCTGTCATAATGAAAACTCCCAACAGGTGATATTTTTGAATTGGTTATCAATCAATAAATCAAAGCTCATGAAAAAAATTATTTTCGCTTCCGATGGAAAGAATTTTCCGAAGGGAGCTTTTGAATTTATTAAAGAATTGCAACAGACCGAACCGGTTTTGTTAACAGGTGCTTTTTTACATTCACTTAATTTCGAGGAATTTTTACCGGGAGTTTTTGCCATGTATGCCAGCCCGGCACTGGAATTCCTGCAAGAAGAAAAAAATCAGGTTACACAAACTATCAGGCTTTTTGAAGATTCATGCCAGCGCAACAATATTGAATATAGGGTTCATGAACAAAGCATGAACTGGAAAATAGATGACCTTGCTAAAGAAACCCGTTTTGCTGACCTGATGGTATTGAGTGAAGAGCTATTCTGTAA
>JAGPDJ010000154.1 GCA_018057635.1 Ferruginibacter sp.
AGGCACCAAAGATGAAACAGCCGACCGTAACAACAATGGCATCATTGATTCAATTGACGATACCATCAGCCTGGTAAAAGAACTCACCTTAAAGGGGTATGACGAAACGAAAGATATTTACTACCTTGAACTAAATGATGGAAAACACGATGTGCCAACCTGGGCTCATGCGTTTCCGGCTTTTTTAATCTGGGGATGGGGGAGAAGTGTTTAAGGGTTTATTCGTTTAAGTGTTTAAATCGTTTTAACGTTGATATAGCTTTATATCAAATGCGAATTCCCCGGGAAATTTCAGTTTATCACTTTCAGCGTTTATAACAATTCAACTTTAAAACTTTGCTGTCATCCCGACGAAGGAGGGATCTGCCAGGTAAGGTTATTGCTGATAGGCAGATCCCTCCTTCGTCGGGATGACAAATACTAAAGAACAGTTATAATATCTTATAGGTATTGCTTTAATAACACATAACATAACAAGGAATTCATAAAATAAAGAAAGCCGCTTTTTACAGCGGCTTTCTCATTATCCATTATAAATTAAAATAATTATCCATTAAAAACTATACCTCACTGTTAACTGCCCGGTCCAGCGGCTGCTGTTGAAAGCAGAGATACCATCGCTGATGGCACCAACTTTATTGTCGGTTGGTTTATTAAACCTGTAGTTAGGCGTGGTACCGGTAAAGTTTGCTACGTTCAGCACTACAGCCTGGTCGAAGTTGAAGAAATACTGGCGGCCGGCATTTTTATCAATCAGGTTTGTAAGATTGAAAATATCAAAACGTACTGATAAGGTATGACGTGTTGCGCCGGTTTTAACAGAGAAATCCTGTTGGATGTTTGCATCCAGGATGTTTGTGAAAGGAGACCTTGCACCATTGCGTTCTGCAAATTTACCACGGTTTTTTCTCAGGTATTTATCAGACAGGATGAATTCTTCAAACTGGTCTTTTTGCTGTGCCGGGGTAAGTGCACCATTGGTTACAAATGACATCTGGTCCATCTCAGCCCTGCTGGCCGGAATGTACATCAGGTCATTGAAAGTTCCGCCGTCACCGATAAATGCAGCGCCGTTCATTACATAACTGTAAGGGCTACCCGATTGCCCGTTGTATGCGAAAGTAATGGTGGTTGCCATATGGCCTTTTGCATAAGAGAATTTCTTGGAAGCCAGTGCATAGATCCGGTGGCCCATATCAAAATCGGAAGTGGTTAATGGAAGATTATTCCTTGAACTAACAGCTTCCATGTTCAGCCAGTTTGAAGTGTTGATTGAACTGGTTCCTTCATTATACACTTGCGAATTACCGTAAGTATAATTGGCAACAAACGTAAATCCTTTCTTGCTTTGTTTTTCTATACCTACGTTGAAGTTATAAGAGAATCCTTTTTGTCCGATTGTATTTTGAACAAGGATAACATTGCTGTAAGGATTGCGTATTGCATTGGTTGCACCGGTTGGCCTGTATACAAACCTAACCGGGTTGCCGGTGGTAGAATAAACCAGCCTTGAATCAGGTCCTGTTGTTTTAATGGTTGGTGGTGCAATGTTCACATTCTTCCAGTCTACTTCAAAAATATTTTTCGTGTACATCACATCAAAATTCACAGACCATCCGCTTCCCAGTTTCTTATCTGCACCAAATGATCCTCTCAATACTGCAGGTAAATGGAAGTCTTTTGCAATGATATTCATATCTCCCTGCGGCTTGATCAGTAACTGAGACAAACCGAATTCTGATTGGGTATATTGATTGTTTACATCAGGCCTGAAAGCAACAGGTTGACCTGCAATTTGCAGACCGTATTGTGTGCCCGGCGCTGTTAACTGGTTGGTTGAACGGGATGTATCCAATGCACCGATTGTAATACCATTGTTCTGGTAAACGCCACCCGGCCAAACCAATGGGGTTCTGCCACCAAAAATTCCTACACCACCACGGATCACAATACCTTCATCATCCAGGTTCAGCTTAAATCCTAAGCGTGGAGAAAACTGCCATTTAGGGGCAAATTTCTGTCCGGAATATGCACCCCTGAGGTCGTAAGTAGCAGCAATAACCTTTCTTGCTGTATCATTAAAGAATTTATCTTCCGGAACATCAGAAGTAAACTTGGTTTTATCGGCCCTTAAGCCTAACGTGATGGTTAATTTATCATTCACTTTAATATCGTCATTCAGGAAGAAACCAAGGCGAACTGATTTGAAATTAGCACCTGCATTAACAGCATCATCACCACCTTTGCTGTTATCATCAACCAGTGAATAACCTCTCCTGATACGGGAAGGGCCACGGTCTTCTATAAATGCAGTTAACGGGTTTATCTGGGTTGCACCAACCGGGCCAATGGCGCTGTATATATATGCACCATACGCCCTGTTCATGAACAGGTTGTAAGATTTGTTGAAATCTATATCCGCTCCTATGCTGATGGCATGTTTGCCTGCATAGATCTTAAATGCATCGTAAAAATTGATGATCCTTTGTTTTAACAGGTTTGCAGATGAAGCTGTTTCTGTACCAAAATTGATAGCAGGGCCTCCATCATACGCAACAATCTGTACATTAGGGAAAGGAGAACCTGTAGGGCCCCTGTCATCTACAACATCGGTTGCAGAGATCCTTAATTTATTATTTGTCTTGTCGCTGAACTTGGTGTTCAGCTCAAGGTTACCCGAATGGGTAGTGGAAGGGAAAAATTCAGCACTGTTTACGAAATTAATATTGGTATTCGTGCTTCTTCCCGGGTTAGTTCTTTCTGTATTGGTATAACGGTAACTAAGCGTTAATTTATTTTTCTTGCTTAAGTTGAAATCAAAACGGGTGTTTACATTTAAACGGTCAACATCATCAGGGTTATTCAGGTAATCTCCGGGATCGTAACCATATTTGGTTTTCAGGAAATTAACAACCTTGTTCACGGTATCTACAACATTAAACCGAACGCTGCCATCCGGGTTAAGTACATTCACCGGGGTATAAGGTTGAGGACGGCTGTCTTTCTGTTTTTCAACATTAACAAAGAAGAATGCTTTATTCTTCATGATCGGCCCACCGATCGTAAAGCCATAAGTTTGGTTTTTGAATGGAGACAACTTAATTCTTTTTACACTATCCGGCAAACGTCCAGGTGTTTTGCCAGCCATGTTTTCATTTCTGAAAATATAATATGCTGAACCATGAAAGTTATTGGTACCAGACTTTGTTATGGCATTTATGGCTCCACCGGTAAAGTTACCGAGTGCAGCATCATACGGAGAGATCTGTACAACGATCTGGTCAATGGCATCAATACTGATCGGAGGAGTTCCGGCCCTTCCGCCATTAGTTCCCTGGTCGCTCAAGCCAAATACATCATTATTTACAGCACCATCCACCAGGAATCCATTGTAACGGTTATTTTGTCCGGCTATAGAGATACCACCGGTTGAAGTGATCTTGGTTTGTGGTGTGTAACGCACATAGTCATTCAGGTTTCTGCCAATGGTAGGTAAAACGGCTAATTTTGCCCGGCTGATCTGTGTTTCATTATTGTTTTTAGAAATGCTCCGTGTTCCTGCAACAACAACAGCTTCCAGGCTGGTCGCTTTTTCAGAAACTACAAAATCAACACGTTGAACATCTCCCAGTTGCAGGAAAACATCGTCCCTTTTTTCTACTTCAAAACCAACAAAGGTGGAAGTAATGGTGTAAGGGCCGCCCGGGTTCATGTTGTTAATATCAAACCTGCCACCTGTACGGGCAATGGTAGAATATACAGTACCAGTTGGCTCATGAACGGCAGTAATAGTGGCTCCCGGCAGGGCATTGCCGCTTTTGTTTTTCACAACTCCCGATATACTACTGGTAGTTACCTGTGCCTGTATTAATACGGGCATTGCGAATAAGGCAATGATAAGGGGTAAAATTTTCTTAAAGTTCATATTAGTTTGGTTTTACGTTGGCAAAGAAAGCAAATTATTTGCTAATTGAGGCTAACATTCTTTTAACAAATTATTAGGCAGTCTGAATAAATAAGTTGCTGCTTATCAGAAAAAAATATACATATTAAAAAAATAACAATATGATATCGCCTGATACAGGTTTTCGAGAAGCGAAAACATAAAATACCGCAATGGTAAACCTTGTTAACTTTGCATATAAAGTTATATTATGTTACACAGAATTGAAGATGCCATTGAAGATATTAAGAACGGGAAAATGGTGATAGTAGTAGACGATGAAGACAGGGAGAACGAGGGTGATTTTGTTACTGCTGCCCGTAATGTTACCCCGGAGATCATCAATTTTATGAGTATCCATGGCAGAGGCCTCATATGCGCTCCGTTAGTAGAAGACAGGTGCACGGCATTGAACCTGCAGCCCATGGTATCTGACAATACATCTTTACATGAAACGGCTTTTACAGTTAGTATCGACTTGCTGGGTAATGGTTGTACAACCGGTATTTCTGCGCAAGACAGGGCTAAAACGATCCAGGCACTGATAAACCCCGATACAAAACCTGAAGATTTTGGAAGGCCCGGGCATATATTTCCGCTGCGTGCAAAAAAAGGTGGTGTTTTAAGGAGATCAGGGCATACCGAAGCTACCATTGATTTGGCGCGCCTTGCTGGTTTTGAACCTGCAGGTGTATTGGTGGAGATCATTGCTGAAGACGGAACCATGGCCAGGCTGCCAAAGCTGATGGAAATTGCTGAAAAATTCCAACTACGGATCATATCAATCAAAGACCTGATTGCATACAGGTTGAAAACAGAGTCACTGGTGAAAGAAGAAGTAAGGGTTCAAATGCCAACCAAATATGGCATGTTCGAACTTATTACATATATGCAGGTTACTACCGGTGAAATTCACATGGCACTGAAAAAGGGCGAATGGAAAAAAGATGAACCGGTATTGGTGAGGGTACACAGCAGTTGTATGACAGGTGATATTTTAGGATCACTTCGTTGCGATTGTGGGGAACAGCTTCACCATGCTATGAAAATGATTGAAGCCGAAGGCAAAGGCCTGGTTTTATATATGAACCAGGAAGGCAGGGGTATCGGGTTGATCAATAAACTGAAAGCATATAAACTGCAGGAACAGGGAATGGATACGGTAGAAGCAAACCTTCATTTAGGTTTTGGTATGGATGAACGTGATTATGGGGTAGGTGCCCAGATACTGCGTGAACTGGGTATCAGCAAAATGAAACTGATCAGTAACAATCCTAAAAAACGTGCCGGTTTACTGGGTTACGGACTGGAAGTGGTTGATACAGTACCAATTGAAATGAAGCCCAATAAGCACAATGAAAAATATCTTTTTACCAAACGTGATAAACTGGGGCATGAGATATTGAACGGGCTGTAAGTGAATGCAGGAAATAGGGGTAATATATTAGTATAACGGGAAAGCCTGATCGTAAAAAATTAAATTTCATTATATGAAAAATTTAAATTCAATAGGGCTTGACAATAAAAAATCGTTGGAATTAGCGGGTAAATTAAACGTGTTACTTGCAAATTATTCAATCTTTTACCAGAATGTGAGGGGTTATCACTGGAATATCAAAGGGGATAAATTTTTCGAACTTCACGTTAAATTTGAAGAACTATATAACGACCTGCTGCTTAAAATAGATGAAATAGCAGAAAGGATATTGACACTTGGCCATACTCCCATTCATAATTATTCAGAATATAAAAAGATGTCTGAAATAGCTGAAAGTCCACAGGTAGCTGACGGAATAAAAGCAGTTTCAGGTATTTTGGCTTCTTTTAAAGTGATCATTACACTTCAGCGGACATTGCTTGCATTGTCTGGTGAAACAGGAGATGAAGGAACTAATGCGCTGATGAGCGACTATATACGTGCACAGGAAAAATCAGTATGGATGTATTCGGCATTTTTGAAAAAGTAATGCCTGCTGATAAATTTCCCGTAAGTACTAACTGTAATATATAGACTTAATATAGGTTGTTTTTTACAAAGCCTTTTTCATTTAACTGAAGCTGTATTTGAAGCATATAGTTTCATCATACATGTATTTTAATGAAAGGAATAAATTACCTGACCGGGCTGGGAACAGTCTTGATCTTTATAGGCATTTATTGTTTTAAAGCCATGATGGCTAAGGATACGAAAATCCTGAAAGACGGAGAGATTTATAAAATACCCGTAAATAAAAACATGAAATTGTATTTGTTTTTATCTGGAGTGATTGGGGTAACAGCCGGCGTTTTATTGATATTAAAATCACTTAAGTTCATTTAAAGAATCTTTTTATAAACACATTTATCATATTTAAATCCCGGGATTTTAGTTAAAAACATTTCATGCCAGTTTTTTATTTTGTTATTTTACAGTGTAAAAAAGATATATAAAAAAGTGGATGATAAAAAACTACAAAAGATAATTC
>JAGPDJ010000155.1 GCA_018057635.1 Ferruginibacter sp.
CCGATAAAATTTTGTTCCGGGAATAATGCCGCAAGGCCTACAGTATATTCACCCCTTCCGCAGGCAAGTTCAAGTATGATGGGATTCCTGTTTTTAAAAAACTCATTCCATTTGCCCTGCATGCCTTGCGGGTATTCCAGTACATTGGCGAAAGTTTTGATCTGGGCAAAGCGAAGTAATTTTTTTTGTGCCATGGGGCGGCAAATATAAATAAAGCTTAGTTCAATTTTAATTTAAGAGGAACAAATAAGCCAGCCAGAACCGCTAAGCGGGTTGAATAAACTTATTAATAGTATTCCCGATGTGTGAATAATGAAATTTAATTTGATAATACTATAACAGTTGCATGAAAAGTTATCTGCACCTTCGTTTCGGTTTTCATAGGATATTGGATTAAAAACAAGGCTGTATTTTCATACTGGCCTTTTTTTTTTGACGTGAAGGCACTAATGTTTGCCACGAAGGCGCAAAGCAGCACAAAGAGAAAGAATAAAACGAACAATTTTTTTGTGCCGCTTAGTAACCTGGAGCCTTTGTGGCAAAAGATCATAAAATAAAAACCCTTACAAGTGAATACCAGTAAGGGTTTGCTCCATAGAGTTTGCTGTAGGGGAAGGGTTCGAACCTTCACGGGGCAGTTAGCTATAGTACAAAGTTCGGTGGTCGACCCCGGTCAGCCTGGTATTGCTACCAAACTGGCTCTATGCTACGTTTATCCTGTTATCCCCACCCCCGAGACAAGGGGGCATGTCTGCCAAAAATTTCATCACCCCACAGTATGTAATGATGTATGACTAAGAACTTGATAACACAAATGTAAAGGAAAAGAATTTAATCTTGAAAATATTTCAATAAAAATTTTGAAAATATAGATATTATTCAAATATTTGCATATTATATTAAAGATTGACAAAAAACAAATAAAAAATGGCTGCTAAATTAAATCTTGACAAACTTGATCTCCAGATCATTGAGGCAATGATGCAAAATGCCGAAATATCGTATGCCGAACTGGGTAAAAAACTATTTGTCAGCGGGGGAACCATTCATGTTCGTATCAAAAAACTACAGGAATTTAATATTGTTAAAGGTACAAGGTTAAATGTAGATTTAAAACTTTTGGGATATGATATCACCGCCTTTGTTGGTATTTACCTGGAAAAAAGCTCATTGTACGATTCCGTAGCAAAAGAGTTAATGGACATTCCCCAAATTGTAAGGCTTAATTATATTACCGGTAATTACAGCATGTTCATAGAAGTAGTTTGTAAAGACATTGCCCAGCTCCGTTATGTATTGCACGATGGATTGCAAAAAATAAAAGGTATTGAACGCACCGAAACATTTATCTCCCTGGAAGAAGGTTTTAGCAGGAATGTTCCGGTGGCGCCGGCAGACTAACACCCCCTCCGCCCCCTAAAGGGGGAACTTGGGTCTCACGAGCGGAATTTTCTTTTTATCAGCGAACATTATTTATAATAAGAGATCAGAACAATTTAAAGATAAACCACAAATGATTGAAAAGGAAAATGAAGAATTACAAACTAAGGTTCCCCCTTTAGGGGGCGGAGGGGGTTTTTTACTTCACATCCACCGCATCCCTCAACCCGTTTCCCAGTAAATTAAAAGCTAACACTAGCATCATGATGGCAATGCCCGGAATAATAGCCAGGAAAGGATTGTGCGTGATGATAAAATTATAATTCTCTTTTATCATCAATCCCCAGCTAGGCATGGGTGGCTGTACACCGATTCCTAAAAAACTGAGTCCGGCTTCAATGATGATGGCAGTTGCAAAATTAGCGGCTGCTATTACCATTACAGGGCCTGACATATTGGGTAATATATGCCGTATAATGATCCGGCTGTTTGTATAACCCAGGGCTTTTGCAGCCTGGATGTATTCCTGTTCTTTTACAGCCATCACCTGGCCCCTTACCAACCGGGCCACACTAACCCACATCGTTAGGCCTACTGCAATAAATATTTGCCAGAAACCTTTTCCAAGCGCCATGGTAAAGGCAAAAACCAGCAGCAACGTTGGTATGCTCCAGCTGATGTTTACCAGCCACATCACTAAATCATCTACCCATCCGCGGTAGTATCCTGCAATGGCGCCCAGCAGTATTCCCAGTAAAAGCGAGATAATTATTGAAACCAATCCCACGGCAAGGCTTACCCTGGTTCCAATGATCAGGCGGCTGAGGATGTCACGTCCATAAGAATCGGTGCCAAGCCAGTATCGCTTTTTTATGATAAGTTTTTTTAAATCTGCCGGACGGTTACCGGTGAGCTGTGCAATATTATATAACTGGCTTACTGTTGTATCGTCGTCAATGTATTTTTTTACTTCCAGTTCATTGCCATTAATCGTATATGCTGTTATGGGCAGATACTGATACTGTAAAATAACCCCGTTAAAAAAACTACCAGCCAGGCTTGTACGAACATTCTTTTTATCCGGGATTTTTAAAAACAGTTGGGTGTATCCGGGTTTTTTCGCCTGGATTTCTACCGTTTGCAGATCGGCATTTGGGGAATTATCCGGTGCAATAACGTAAGCAAACAATGCTATTAAAAAAGCAATGGCAATGATCAACAGACCGGCAAAAGCGGGCTTGTTTTTTTTAAGCCGTTTCCATATTTGCCTGCTGTATGAAAAGTTCCGTTCCATTTATTGTTGAAAGTACAACTTGTAACTTATTTTACTTTTCTTTCTTTCCATTCGTATTTACCAAATTTTCCCAGCCAGCCAGCAATTACTGTATAAACAATATGAACAGGCTGTGAAACCGGAAACCACCAGAGCAATTTTATATACTTAAAAAAAGCAGCAACAGGATAGAGATAATATAATTCGATGATTGTTTTAAACAACAGTAAATACAGCCAACATTCAAAAATTGATAATTGATAATTGATAATCGTTAACTGATAATTATTTATTGCGGCAATAACTGGTAACACCAGCATCATTACGTTAAAAGCATAAACGATCAGCAACACCCAGAATATTCGTTTGTCGTCATATTGATCAGCCTTGCTTGCCCAACGGATGCGTTGATTTAAAAAATCTTTCCAGTTATGCATCGCTTTGGTTTGAACTATCACATCGGCAGATTTTAAATACCTGGTACCGTTCGGATTCAGTTTGTAAATTTTATGCATCAGCAACATATCATCTCCGCTGGCAATATGATTGATTCCTTCAAAACCCCCAACAGCATTGAAAGCTTTTTTTGTATAAGCCAGGTTTGCCCCGTTACACATACTCTGCGATTTCCCCGAAACAGCAGCTCCGGTAATTCCCTGCAACGTCATAAAATCAAGCGCCTGGAATATTTCAAGAAAATGATTGTTACACGAATATTTAACAGGCATTACAATAAATGCAGGATCATTTTGTTCATAAAATGCTGCAATGGTTTGCAACCAGTTTTTTGTAACAACACAATCAGCATCTGTTGTAACAATCAGTTCTCCGTTGCTTTGTGCAATGGCAACCTCTATGGCTTTTTTCTTATAAGAATTGATTCCGGTTGTTGCTGCATAATCATGTAGTTGTATCAATTTTATATTTCCGGATGAATATTTTTTTACAATTCCGGCTGTACCGTCTGTTGAATAATCGTCTACAACAATTACTTCAAAAAGGGCCTTGTTATAAGTCTGTTCTGTTAACCCATTCAGCAATGCCGGGAGGTTCTGTTCTTCATTGCGTGCAGGTATGATAACTGAAATGAATGTTTGGTTTGAGGTTTGAGGATTGGGGTTTGTGGTTGTTGGGATTTTTATCCAACCGCTGCGGTAATATATGATCAGGGATGCATACAGTACAAAAAGCAACAATGAAAAGAGTATGATTAGCTGCATATTGATCTGCAATATCAGCAAACCTGCTGCTGTAATGCATTTTTTTGTTGATTGTTTTGATGTGGTACAAGGGAGTGACACAACGATGCTGACCCATGTACCTCTGCCGGCAACACAAAAATAATTTTTTGAAATTTGAAATGAATGATTATCTTTATATAGTTGTTTAAACAACTATATGCCAAACAACCATTTTAAAAAAAGCGAATTATACAGTTTCATTACCGGTAAAGCCAGTACTGCTATTGCCCGGCGTTTGCAGAAAAATTTTAAGCAAAACGGCGTGGATATCACGATAGAACAATGGAGTGTTTTGTATCATTTATGGAAAGAAGACGGCATGAGCCAGCAGTCGCTTTGCGATGCCACATTCCGGGATAAGCCAAGCATCACCCGGCTGGTTGACAACCTGGAAAAGCTGAACCTGGTAAAACGGGTTGCCAGTAAGGATGACCGGAGGATCAATATGATCTACCTAACAACCGAAGCACAACAATTACAGGAACAAACGATGGAACTGGCAAACCAGACATTGAATGAAGCGTTGGTTGGCGTATCAAACGGACAGATAGAAATTGCAAAGGAAGTATTGCAGCAGGTATATGAGAATTTGAAATAGGCAATCCTGCATACCGGAGATCTAAAAAACAAATCATTATAAAATCTACTAACATGAGTACCTCAACATCTACAGTAAACACATTAAAAGGCGGCGAATGGCTTATTAAGGAAAGCATTGCCATTGATAGTTATACGCCGGAAGATTTTAACGAGGAGCAACTGATGGTTAAAGAAATGTGCCTGCAGTTTCTCTCTAGTGAAGTTTTGCCGATAGTTGACCGTATAGACAAACTGGAACCAGGTTTGATGCCATCCCTGCTGGTAAAAGCTGGTGAACAGGGGTTGCTGGGCACATCAGTACAGGAAGCGTTTGGCGGATTGGGAAAAGATTTTATTACATCAACCCTGGTGAACGAAGGGCTGGGAGGTGGTTTTTCTTTTAGTGTGGCAGTTGCGGCACATACCGGAATCGGTACATTGCCTATATTATACTTTGGAACAGAAGAACAAAAGAAAAAATATATTCCCAAACTGGCATCGGGAGAATGGAAAGGAGCTTACGGACTAACGGAACCGAATAGTGGTAGTGATGCACTGGGTGCAAAAACATCAGCAGTGCTTTCGGCAGACGGTAAACATTATATTTTGAACGGACAAAAATGCTGGATCACCAACGGTGGTTTTGCTGATGTATATACTGTGTTCGCTAAAATTGACGGGGATAAATTTTCTACGTTTATCGTTGAACGTGGAATGGAAGGATTTACACAAGGGCCCGAAGAACATAAGATGGGTATCAAAGGGTCATCTACCGTGCAATTGTATTTCCAGGATTGTAAAGTGCCGGCAGAGAACCTGCTGGGTGAGATCGGGAAGGGACATATCATTGCCTTCAATATTTTAAACATTGGAAGGCTGAAACTTTGTGCTGCGGCATTGGGTGGAGCAAAAATGTCGCTTAGCAGCAGTGTTGATTATGCTATTACCAGGGAACAGTTTAAAACAGCTATTGCAAACTTTGGCGCCATTAAACACAAACTGGCCGAATGTGCCATCAGGATTTGGGTGAATGAAAGTGCCCTCTACCGCACCAGCAAATGGATTGATGATAAAGAACATGAATTGCAGGCTTCAGGCAAACCATTTAATGAAGCATTACTGGGAGCTGCTGAAGAATTTGCAATAGAATGTGCCATGCTGAAAGTTGATGGCAGTGAGGTTCTGGATTTTGTTGTGGATGAAGGCGTACAGGTTCATGGTGGCAATGGTTTCAGCGATGAATACATGGCCAGCCGGGCTTACCGCGACAGCCGCATCAACCGGATTTACGAGGGAACCAATGAAATAAACCGACTGCTTACGGTTGATATGATGCTGAAACGTGCCATGAAAGGGAAACTCGATCTCATGGGCCCTGCAACTGCAGTAAGCAAAGAATTAATGAGTGTGCCGGATTTTGGTTCAGAAGACGACAGTGCTTTTGCAGCCGAACGAAAGCTGGTTACCAATATGAAAAAATGCATCCTGATGGTGGCCGGAGCTGCTGTACAGAAACTCATGATGCAGTTATCTGATGAACAGGAAATACTGATGAACATTGCGGATATGGCAATCCTTACTTTTAATGCAGAAAGTGCATTGCTTCGAGTGATTAAAATGACTGAAAAGCAAGGTGAAGCTGCAGCAAGCATACAAACGGATATGGTGCGTTGTTACCTGAATGATGCCGTGGATAAAGTGAATAAAGCAGGTAAAGATGCCATCAATTCTTTTTCTACCGGTGATGAACAAAGGATGTTGTTACTGAGCCTTAAGCGTTTTTCAAAATCAGCACCATTTAACAGTAAGGATGCCAGGAGAAGGATTGCGGATAAGTTGATTGCGGATAAGAAATATTCATTTTAAGTTTTTACCGCGGAGGCGGGGAGGCGCAGGGATAATTTAAATATTTCTGCGCAAATAC
>JAGPDJ010000156.1 GCA_018057635.1 Ferruginibacter sp.
GATTGCATCAGGCTGGATAACAGTGTTGCTGTTGATAAAATCCTTCAATTGAACAGGGATGCGGTTATACAGGATTTTAATTCACAGCATGTGTTGGATTACATGGATGAATTACCTGCACTGTTAAATGCGGCAAAGAAAATAACCACCTGGGATTGTTGCGCTGCCAGTGGCGGCAAATCAATTTTGTTATTCGATAAACTGAAAAGGAATATTCAACTAACGGTGTCCGATATACGGGAAAATATCCTGACTAATTTAAGGGAGCGTTTCAGGCAGGCAGGCGTAAATGTTAACCGCAGTTTTGTTACAGACCTAACAGTTTCATCTGGCCTTCCATTAACAGAAAAATTCTCCCTCATTATTTGTGATGCACCCTGCACCGGAAGCGGAACCTGGGCCCGTACACCTGAGCAGCTCTGTTTCTTTGGTACGGAAACTATTGAAGGATTTGCAGAAAGGCAAAAGCAGATCATTTCAAATGTGCTGCCTCACCTGGAAAAGCAAGGCGTGTTTGTTTACATCACCTGTTCTGTTTTTAAAAAGGAAAATGAAGAACAGGTTTCGTTTGTGCTTAACCGTTTTACCGGGTTGCAGTTATTAAAATCGGAATACCTCCTTGGTTATGAAACCCTTTCCGACTCTATGTTTGTGGCGTATTTTCAATTAAATGGACGGGTAGAAAATCACAAATCATAAATCATACTTCATAAATCATACATCATAAATCATCCATCCTGCTTAATCCCTCACAATCTTCCTCGTAATAACTTTTTTATTATCCATATAAACAGAAACAAAATACACCCCTTTGCTCATCCGGTTCATGTTTATTTTTTTTACCTGTGTACCTGGTGCCAGGTCAAAATTATCTGCATAAACCTTTTGGCCCAATGCATTTTGAATTACTATTTGAACGTTTGCTGCATTTAACCAGGTAATGGAAATATTCAGGTTTTCATTTACTGGGTTAGGGCTGATGCGGATACTGTTTTCTGTAATGGTATTGCAGTCCTGTGTATGATTAACCGTTAATGAATCAAGGTAATAACTGGTATCAGATGCAATATTCATAACAAGCCGGTATTTAATGGTGCCTGCTGCAATAAAAGAAAGTTCGTCTTCATAATTGAAAACATGATTGCCGTAAACCCTGTTGTCCTGCAATGATGTTAAGACGCTATAACCTGTTTCTGATTGAAGTTTTCTTTCAACTACAATATTCATAGTTGGGTCTGTTTTAACCGAAAACTGAAGAACAGCCTTGCAGCCGGAAATGCCGGATTGCCCACTGTATAATTGTTTCTGGAGCATTACAAATGCTTTTTTTGCATCCGGAATTCCATGGCCTGTCCGGTCGTTTGGATTGGCAAAATTATTTGAAGAAGATTGAAGGGCCTGGATGATACCCATATTGCTGATCTCTGGAAATGCCTGCCAGAGGCAACTTGAAATGCCGGCCATATTTGGACAGGCAAATGATGTACCAAAGCCATAAGCCGGTAATCCGGTACCGGTATTTGCAATTACTGCAAATGCACCAACTGCCGCAACAGCAGGTTTTACCTGTCCATCGCTGCTGGGGCCATAACTGCTAAAGGATGCAACCACACCGGTTGTATCAACCGCTCCAACAGATAATACGCTGTCTGCATCTGAAGGGGTGATCAGGTAATGCCAGCTGTTATTACCTTCATTACCGGCTGCAATAACCATCAGCATGCCTTTGCTGGCGGCATGATCTGCAGCCCGGGCACTGATGGATGTATTGCCATTCATATCATTATATGTATAATCAAATATCGGGTTGCTGAAATCGTAATACCCAAGCGAAATGGAACATATGTCAACCCCCAGGCTATCGGCCCTTTCAGCAGCAGCAGCTAAGTTTTGCTCCTCAATCGGGTATTCACTGGATACATCTTCTGTGCGGTATAAATAAAAGGATGTTTTAGGTGCAGTGCCAATAAAAACACCCGGAATATTGGCTGCAATTGTACTCAGGCATTGCATGCCATGGGAATTGTCTTCATCTACACTGGTCTCATTGGCAACAAAATCCCAGGTTCCCAGCACCTGGTTGTTATTCCGGATACTGTCAAAAGTTGGTAAACTCTGGTAATGGAAAAAGCCTGCATCCAGCACGGCCATTTGCATGCCTTCTCCACGGAAACCATGGTTGTGCAGGAAATCACCCTGGTGGATCTTCACCTGGCCGTTAGACTTACCGTAATCGTAATAACCGGTTACATTTTCTGTATTGGGTGCAGGTGGTTCCAGGTCGTTAGTTGTTGAGTCCATCTGCTTGTGAAAAGGAAAACCTGTTTCGCCTTGTAACCTGGCTCCAACAGGTGATGCACTGATTACAAACGGGAAAGAATTTATTTTAGCAATTGCTGCAGCATCTGTGGTTTTTATGGCAACCTGGTTAAGCCATTTAGAACTGTTGAGTATGGTAACGTTTCCGGACAAACGAATACTGTCAATATAACGCGGTGTAACAGGCAGGTCGCTGCTGTCAATAGCAATATTATACCTTAACCTGCGGTCAATCGCCCGTTGAGAAAGATATTGCGCCGCATTTGCAATTGAAAAAGGGTTTGTTCCTTTATCTTTTAATTGTATAATGAACCTGCTGAATTGTGCAGAGCCGGAAAATGAAACACCCATGGTTACCAGGAATATGAAAAGTGTTTTGTGCATGTTAATCAGTTATGCGTTAATTACGTAAGCTGAACGTTTTTCACCTTAAAAAAGTTTAAAAGGTATATCCATTAGTTTGTGTCGTAAGCCCATTTCACCAATGTGGCGCCCCAGGTAAATCCCCCGCCAAAAGCCGCCAGTATAATATTGTCACCTTTTTTTAATTTCTTTTCCCATTCCCATAAGCATAGCGGGATGGTACCTGCAGTTGTATTACCATATTTTTCAATATTGATCATAACTTTTTCTCTTGGCAGCCCCATCCTGCTTGCAGTTGCATCAATGATTCTTAGGTTTGCCTGGTGCGGCACAAGCCAGGCAACATCTTCAGCGGTTAAATTATTACGCTCCATCAGTTCATAACTGATATCAGCCATCCCTTTTACTGCAAATTTGAAAACAGCCTGCCCTTCCTGGTATAAGTAATGTTCTTTGGCAAGAACAGTTTCAATTGTTGAAGGTTTAACAGACCCGCCAGCTTTCATATGTAAATGCTTTCGGCCACTGCCATCACTTTTCAGCAAACTATCCATGATACCATTTCCCTCTTCATTTTTTTCCAGTAAAACAGCGCCCGCGCCATCACCAAATATGATACAGGTAGTACGGTCACTGTAATCCAGGATACTGCTCATTTTATCAACTCCTACAACAATTACTTTTTTATAGCGCCCGCTTTCTATAAGTGAAGCGCCGGTTGTTAACGCAAATAAGAAACCCGAACAGGCTGCTCCAATATCAAAACTGAATGCATTATTAATGCCAACCTTATCTGCTATTATATTTGCCGTGGCCGGAAAAACCATATCAGGGGTTACAGTAGCGCAGATCACACAATCAATTTCATTAGGGTCTATTCCTCTTTTTTTACAAAGGTCCTTCACTGCTTCCGCTCCCATGTCGCTGCTGCCAAGGCCTTCACCTTTTAAAATCCTTCTTTCTTTTATCCCGGTTCGGGTTACAATCCACTCATCCGTTGTGTCAACCATGGTTTCAAGCATCTGATTTGTAAGAACATAATCCGGAACATAACCACCTACAGCAGTAATAGCAACATGTGTTTTTTGCATGAATATTTATTTTGTATTTATAATTACTTAATGGAGGTAAAATTAACGGAAAAACCTTTTACACTATTTTTAAGGTTATAGCTGATAAAATATCCTTATTTTTGAAGTTGTCAGAACAGGAAATTATGTATGCATATTTGCAGGGGAAATTTACTTTTAAAAGTCCCGCTCAGGTTTATTTGGATGTAAATGGTGTAGGGTATGAAGTAAATATCAGCCTGAATACGTTCACAGCTATTCAAAAATTAACCGAGGGAAAGCTTTTTATTCATCTCCAGGTTAAGGAAGATGCACATACATTATTTGGCTTTTTCGACAAGATTGAAAAGGATATGTTCCTGTTATTAACAAGCGTTTCAGGAATTGGTGCAGCTACTGCCCGTATGATGTTGTCATCTATGAAACCCGACGAGATTAGTGCGGCAATCATACAGGGCAACGTAAGGCTGATGGAAAGCATCAAAGGAATAGGTAAGAAAACAGCAGAACGACTGGTACTGGAATTAAAAGATAAAGTTACCAAACATCCGTCTGCAACCGGCAGTAGTACAACCGTTTTGAACAATACATTGGAGCAGGATGCGTTAACAGCACTAACTGCCCTGGGTATTTCCCGGTTACAAGCTGAGCAATCTGTTAAAAAGATAACCCTTGCAGAACCCGGCATCGAACATTTAGAAGAGTTAATTAAAAAAGCATTAAAAGCCATTTGAGAAAAAATCTACTTTAACTGATTTACCGGATGTTGCTCAAAAGAACTACTATTTCTACAATATTGCAGTGTTGCTTTTTTGTTGTATTGCTTTTATCAGGCAGTGTATCAATAGCCGCTGAAATAAATTCCGAAAACATTGATTTTCAACAATTTCAGGACACCACGATCATTCGGGGGAATGATAGTTTACATTATCCAATCAGCGACAGGAGGGGAGATTATCTTTTCGGCGGGGTCGGCAATACGTATGACCTGAAATCTCCGTCAAACTTCACCGATTCTGTTGTGTACGACCCCATTACAAAGAGATATGTCATTTACGAAAAGATCGGAAACAGGTATTACCGCACCCCAACAACCTATTCTTTTAACGAATTCTGGTCTTTACGAAATAAACAAGCGGAGAATGATTATTTCAGGCGAAGGGCCAATACTACCAGTATTTTAAACAGGGGCAAATTCCTGAAACCTAAATTATCATTAACCGATAACCTTTTCAACCGCTTGTTCGGGAATGGTAAAATTGAGATCACCCCACAGGGAAATGTAGATATTACAGCAGGTTACCAGGGCCAGAAAATAGATAATCCAACATTACCGGAAAGAGCCAGGAAAAATGGCGGGCTCGATTTCAATATGAACGCCCAGTTGAACGTAAATGCCAATATTGGGGATAAATTAAAATTTCCTATCAATTACAATACCCTGGCCAATTTTGACCTCGATAACCAGTTAAAACTGGATTATACCGGAAAGGATGATGAAATATTGAAAAGATTTGAAGCCGGAAATGTAAATTTTCCCTCAAAAGGTACATTGATCCCCGGTGCTCAACAGTTGTTTGGATTAAAAACACAATTACAGTTTGGTAAACTTTTTATAACAGCAGTGCTGGCAAATCAAAAATCTCAGCGCCAGAGTGTTAACCTGCAGGGTGGGGCCGCTTCGCAACCATTTGAAATAAAAGCAGACGAATATGAGGAGAACAGGCACTTCCTGGCAGCCCAGTATTTCAGGGATAACTACAATAACCTGCTTAAAAACCTCCCGGCAATCAGAAGTGAAGTACAGATTTTAAGAATGGAAGTTTGGGTTACAAACCGCAACGGAACTACAACTGAAACAAGAGATGTGGTAGGTTTAATGGACCTGGGTGAAGTAAATCCATACCTGCAGCCACCATTGGTAAATGTGCTTACAACTGCCATCATTCCGTCAAATGGAACAAATGACCTGTACAGCAAAGTAATCAACCAGCCAGATTCCCGTAATCCGGCACTTATATTTAATAACCTCTCTAGCCTTGGGCTAAGTCCCGTGCAGGATTTTGAAAAAACTTTCGCCAGGAAATTAGATTCAAGCCAGTATTTTTATAACAGGGATGTAGGTACTTTATCACTTAGCCAGCCTTTACAGACCGATGAAGTATTGGCCATTGCATACCAGTATTCTTACAGGGGAAAGATATTCCAGGTAGGTGAGTTTTCCCAGGATATTCCGCCCGACAGTTCTTCTGCTACACAAAAAGTACTGTTCCTGAAATTATTAAAAGCTACTTCGCAGCGTACCAATTTACCCATTTGGGACCTGATGCTGAAAAATGTATATACCATTGGTTACGGTACATTGTCGCCATCAGATTTTAAACTGGATGTATTATACCAGGAACCAGGGCTTGGTGCAAAAAGATATGCTCCGTTTGGTGATAAGAACCAGGGCTCACCGATCATTTCATTAATAAATTTAGACAGGCTCAACAGCCAGAATGACCCGCAACCAGACGGGGTTTTTGATTATGTGGAAGGATATACCGTAAACTCTCAATACAGCCGTGTGATCTTTCCTGTGCTGGAACCATTTGGCAGGGACCTGGCAGCAGGTATATATATAAATCCGGCAGATC
>JAGPDJ010000157.1 GCA_018057635.1 Ferruginibacter sp.
ATGTTTTTGTTTACGAAGTGCATTCAAAACAAGGATACTGCTGCCTGTTATTTTTTCTTTTTCTTTTTCCTCAATTCTGTTGGCATCTGTTATGTAGGTAAAATTGCCAAACCTGAAACCAAGTACTGGCATGTTCAGGTGCCACACTTTGATGGCTGTAACAGGAATATCTCCTATCATAAAGGGTTCTTCAGGAATATCACAAAGGGTAATATCGGGTATACCCGGGTATTTATGTTCAGCAAAAATGTAGGAGAATTCTTTTTGTAAAGCTTTTTGGGTGAGTTCATTGGCATACACATTCATTGACTGCTTCTGAAAAAAATTAAATGCCCGGATGTCATCAAGTCCGGCAATGTGATCCTTATGCGGATGGGTTATTAATACAGCATCCATTTTTATGGTGCCCGTACGCAACATCTGGTAACGGAAATCAGGAGTAGTATCTACAACGATGGATGTTGTTTCACTTTCCACCAGTATACTGCTGCGAAGCCTTTTATCTTTTTTATTTGTGGAAACACATACCTCACAACTGCAGGCTATCATGGGAACCCCACTGCTCGTGCCGGTACCGAGAAAAGTTATTTTTAAAGGAGGACAAAACATGTAAGAAACGTAAAATATTGAATGTAAAATAATAAATGTAAAAGTACATAACCGGTAATTGTTATTGCATCCAACTTTTACCTGGCACTTTTAATCTTCTGTATTTTACATTCAGGCTAATTATCATCATGCACACCAACCAGTTCTTCGTACAATTTCTGGCTTTCGTGCGTTAATGCGTCTATATTTATATCAAGTTGCGGAAGCAGATCGATCAGTGTATTAATTCTTCCTTCTGTTTGAAAGAATTTATTGAGTACAACTACTTTTTTATCCTGTAATATGCAATAGCCACTTTGAAATGTACCTCTTTCATAACGGATAACATAACCGCTTTCCTCAATGATCTTTTCAACCTTATCTAAATTATGTTGTGTGTATTTCATCTGAAATTCAAAAGTTAAAAGTCAAAAACAAAAAGTTAATACAAAAATAACTATTGGATATCACTCCTGAATTTTAAGTTATCACCACCACGTTGAAATTTATTTTGCCTGAGCATTCAACTTTTAGGTTTTGATTTTCTAATTTTTACTTATTTGTCATCCTGATTACCGGTACGATCATTTCTTCCAGGCTTACACCGCCGTGCTGAAAAGTATTCCGGTAATAGTTTACAAAGTGGTTGTAATTATTGGGATAGCAGAGAAACAGGTCGCCTTTGGCAAATATGAATGATGAATTTACATTCGGAACCGGCAATCCCGCTTCTCTTGGATCTCGGAAAGCCAGCACGTCCTTTGCCTCATAATTCAGGTTACGGCCATGTTTATACCTGAGATTGGCTGTTGTTTGTTTATCGCCTATCACTTTTACCGGGGTTTTTACCCTGGTTGTACCATGATCTGTTGCCACGATTAGCGTGATCTTCTTTTCTGCAATTTTTTTAAGTGCCTGGTGCAACGGGCTGTGTTCAAACCAGCTTTCCGTAATACTTCGGTAACTGGTTTCATCTCCTGCCAGTTCTTTCAGTACTTCCATTTCTGTTCTTGCATGGCTAAGCATATCAATGAAATTATATACGATCACATTCAGGTCGTTCTGCAAAAAGTTATGCATATTGTCAACCATTTTCTGTCCATCATGGTTGTTGGTGATCTTGGTATAGGAAACTTTCAGGTCGCCTTTTCCTGATTTCTTTAGCAAAGCACGTAAAAATTCTTCTTCATGCAAGTTTTTTCCGCCTTCTTCATCATCATTTTTCCATTGGTTTGGAAATTGCTTCTCTATATCAACAGGAAGCATACCCGCAAATATGGCATTTCGTGCATATTGTGTGGCAGTTGGTAAAATTGAATAAAAAGTTTCTTCTTCCTGAATCCTGAAACTTTCTGCAAACTTGGGTTGAATTATTTTCCACTGATCAAAACGCAGGTTATCAATCAGCACAAAAAACAAAGGTGTTCCTTTTTCAAGATGTGGTAACACTTTGTACTTTAAAAGTGTGTGACTCATGATAGGCCCATCAGTACTTTTGGGAGAAACCCAGGAAGCATAATTTTTTGAAATGAATTTAAAGAATTCTGTATTGGCTTCCTGTTTCTGTGTTTCAAAAACTTCCTGCATTTCCGGGCTGTCGCTTTTTTTCATTTCCAGTTCCCAGTAAACCAACTTGCGGTATATTTCCATCCATTCATTGTAATCGGGATTGCTGTTAAGGGCCATGAACAAACTGCGGAATTCCTGTTGATAGGCTGAAGTGGTTTTTTCTGCAACAAGTCTTTTATTGTCAATGATCTTTTTAAGACTAAGCCAAACCTGGTTAGGGTTTACAGGTTTTATCAGGTAATCGCTTATCTGGCTTCCGATGGCTTCATCCATCAGATTTTCAGCCTCATTCTTTGTGATAAGCACAACAGGTAAATTGCTTTTAATTTCTTTGATCTGCTGCAGTGTTTGTAACCCTGATATGCCGGGCATAGTTTCATCCAGCAAAACAACATCAACAATATTATCTTTTACAAATTCAACGGCGTCAAACCCATTCGTACGTGTCTGCACTTCATAACCCTTGGTTTCTAAAAACATTATCTGTGAAGTAAGGCTGTCAATTTCATCATCAACCCAGAGAATTTTTGCTATGTTCATTATAAATTGGTTTAGGTGGGTTTAGAGGGCTTAGAAGTTTATTAAATTATAGTGGCAGAAAGCAATTTTGAAATTATACTAAGTTAGGCTCTGTCAACTAAACCATCTAAACTTTCTAATCCTGTTTTGTATTCCACTTCAGGCAAATTAAATTTTTTAAAACAATGCATTGTAGCTTTACTTTACTTTGTAATTCTTTTAACATATCAAAACATTCATGCAGCCAATGCCGTTTCATAAAATTATCAACGATCCTGTTTATGGTTTTATTACCATTGATGATGAACTGATCAACCAGCTCATTGCGCATCCTTATTACCAGCGGTTGAGAAGGATCTACCAGATGGCTATGGCTCACCTCGTATATCCGGGAGCGGTGCATACCAGGTTGCATCATTCCCTGGGTGCTTATCATTTAATGAGGTGTGCATTACAGGAATTAACCAGCAAGGGAATTGAAATAACTGCGGAAGAACAACAGGCTGCCAAAATAGCCATTTTACTTCATGATATAGGCCATGGTCCGTTTTCTCATGCATTGGAACATGTATTGGCAGAAGGCTTGCACCATGAAGAACTTTCCCTGATGCTCATCAAAGAACTGAATAAACAATTTAATGGAAAATTGCAGATGGCACTGGATATTTTTACCGATCAATATCCCAAAAAATTCCTGCACCAGCTGGTAAGCGGGCAACTGGATGTAGACCGGATGGATTATCTTTCCCGCGATAGTTTTTTTACCGGAGTAAATGAAGGTACCATTGCATACGACAGGATATTGAAAATGTTAACTGTTCATCATGGCGAACTGATGGTTGAAGAAAAAGGCATCTATTCCATTGAAAAATTTTTAGTAGCACGCAGGTTGATGTACTGGCAGGTATACCTTCACAAAACGGTTTTAAGTGCAGAACAGATGCTAGTGAGAATCATTAAAAGGGCTAAACTCATCAAAGCACAATGCCAGGAACCGCTGAATAATTTCATCAATAAACCCATTGAAACCGTTACCCTGGAAGAATTTTGCAGCATAGATGATTATGATGTGCTGATGGCCATTAAAAAATGGGCAAAACATGACGACAAGGTGTTATCTGTGTTGTGTAAAGGTATTTTAGACAGGCAACTTTTAAAAGTGAAGTATTTTAATGAGCCGGTTGGTAATAGCCTGGTGGAAGAAAAAATAAATGAAGTTTGTGAAAAAACCGGGCTCTCCGCAGCGGATGCAAAATGGCTGGCTTTCGGCGGAGAAGCGGCCAGCAGCACCTATAATTTTGAGAATGACCATATTCATATCCTGTTTAAAGACGGTTCAGTAAAAGATATTTCGGAAGTTGACAATGCACTTATTAATGAAAACCTGAGAGGCACAGTTAAAAAATATTACATTTGTTACTTAAGATAGCATGTAAGCAACTAGTCATTAGCAATTAGCTCTATACCCAAAGCTAACAGCTAACAGCTAATAGCTCATTGCTAAAAGCTCAATATTATGCAATTCAGCGCAACCCAGATAGCACTTATAATAAGTGGAAAAGTAGAAGGGAACCCAGACATAACAGTTTCTTCTTTTGGTAAAATTGAAGAGGCCCGGGCCAACCAACTTGCATTTTTAGCAAATCCGAAATATGAGGACTTTTTATACACAACCAAGGCATCTCTTGTAATTGTTAATGAAACATTGGAGTTAAAACAGCCAATCACAACAACACTCATACGGGTTCCGGATGCATACAGTGCCTTTGCTACTTTGCTCGACAAATACCAACAAATAAAAACACAGCAGTTAACAGGCATACAACAACCTGTTTATATGCACCCTACCGCAAAAACCGGGGATGATATTTTTATAGGCGCTTTCTCTTACCTGGGCGAAAACTGTATTATCGGTAATGGCGTGAAAATATTCCCGAATGTATATTTAGGCAATAACGTTATCATTGGAGACAATACGATCATACACCCGGGAGTTAAGATATATCATGAGTGTGTTGTTGGAAAAAATGTAGTTATACATGCAGGAACTGTGATTGGAAGTGATGGTTTTGGTTATGCGCCCCAAAAAGACGGCAGCCTGAAAAAAGTTCCGCAGATTGGCAATGTAATGATAGAAGATAATGTTGAAATAGGTGCCAATACAACCATTGACCGGGCTACCATTGGCAGCACGTTGATAAGGTCGGGCGCCAAACTGGATAATCTTTTACAGATTGCTCACAATGTTGACATTGGCAACAACAGTGTTATTGCAGCACAAAGCGGTATCAGCGGCAGTACAAAAATTGGTAAAAATGTGATGATTGGCGGCCAGGTTGGCATTGTTGGGCATATTCAAATAGCAGATGGCAGTAAGATCAATGCCCAAAGTGGTGTAAGTAAATCTTTAAAAACACCCAATTCTGCTGTAACCGGCTCCCCGGCTTATGATTATACAGCAGCGCTTCGCAGCCAGGCACTTTCCAGGAACCTTCCACAACTGGAGAAACGAATCCAGGAACTGGAAAAGCAGCTTGCTGCACTGTTACTGAAAAAATAACATTTTAGTTCTGTTAATCTGTACACAACAGTTTAATTTTACCGTTTACAGTATTAATTCATTTGAGTGAAGCGGAGTACCAGGCTTTTTATTACGTTACTATTTTTTGTTTTACCGCCCTTTTCTTATGCACAAACAGTTGCAGTAAAAGGAACTGTGCTGGATGCCCATACCAGGGAACCGGTTGCATTCGCCTCCATTTATTTAACTTTTTCTACTGCCGGAAAAATATCAGACACTGCCGGAAATTTTACCCTTTACCTGAACCCTGAATCGGATGATACTTTGAATGTATCTTTTGTAGGCTACAGGCTATTCAGGCTTCCCCTGAAAAAAATAGATTTTCAAAAACCACTGATGATTGAAATGGAGCGGGGTAAAAACAACAGTGAAGTGATCATACGCACCAAAATAAACAAGGGCCTTTTTCTCTGGAAAAAAATAATGAGTAAAAAGAAGCTCTACAACCGTTATAACCTTTCAAATTTCGGGTACGAAAGTTATAATAAACTGGAAGTAGACCTGAAGAATTTTAAAGCAGATAAACTGAAGAAGAATTTTATACTCAAATCTTTTTCATTTGTATTTGATAATATTGACAGCACTTCAGAAAAAGAGCCTTTTCTTCCTGCCTATCTCATAGAAAACCTGAGCGATTATGCTTACCAGCGAAACCCGAAAAAATTCCGCGAAACCATCAAAGCTTCCCAGACAAAAGGTTTTAAAAATGAAAGCATCAATAAATTATTGGGTGTGATGAATCAGAACGTAAACATATATAACAATTATGTGAACGTAATGGACAAGGATTTTATAAGCCCTTTCAATGACAATGGAGATACTTATTATAATTTTAATGTACCCGATACACAGATGGTGAACGGGGTGAAAGTCTTCCATTTCACGTTTACGCCTAAACGCCCAGGGCAAAACACTTTCCGGGGTGATGCCTGGGTTATCTCACAAACATTCCAAATTGAGAAAATAACCATGTTCATCGGCAAGGATGCCAATATTAATTTCATTGACCGCCTCAGTATTTTCCAGGAATTCAGGGCAATCAATGACACGGTATATTTCTTAACAAGGGATAAATTCTTTGCAGATTTTAAAACACTTGG
>JAGPDJ010000158.1 GCA_018057635.1 Ferruginibacter sp.
GCGTAATTCAAGCACAGCTTTTGCCTGTATTTCAGACATACCGAAACTGGTCATCAACCCATCCTGTGCAATAACCGGTGTGGCGCTTTCCCTGATGAGTTTGATCACTGCATCCAGGTTATCCAGTGCAATGATATAACCTTCCAGTATATGCGCTCTTTCTTCAGCTTTGCGCAATTCAAATTTGGTGCGCCTTACAACAACTTCATGCCGGAATGCTATAAATTCAGATATCAGGTCTTTCAGGTTCAGGATGCGTGGCCTGCCATTAACCAGCGCCACATTATTGATTCCAAAAGATGTTTGAAGATCAGAGAATTTGTAAAGCTGGTTAATGATCACCTGCGCAACAGCATCTTTCCGTAATTCAACAACAATACGTGTACCTTCCTTATTGTTGCTTTCATTGTTTACACTGCTGATCCCTTCTATCACATTGTCATTTACCAAGTCGCCAATCTTCTGGGTAAGTTCATCACGGTTTACCAGGTAAGGTATTTCTGTTATTACTATTTTTTCCCTGCCACGGCTATCTGCTTCAATATTTGTTTTTCCACGTATCACTACCCTTCCACGACCTGTATGCAACGCCTGTTTTACACCATCAAATCCATAAATGATCCCGCCTGTTGGAAAATCCGGGCCTTTTACAAATTTAATCAGGTCATCAATTTCTATTTCTTTATTGTCGATATATGCAATACAACCATCAATTACTTCTGTGAGGTTGTGCGGCATCATATTGGTTGCCATACCTACAGCAATACCACTACTGCCATTCAATAATAACTGGGGTACCCGTGTTGGTAAAACGGTTGGCTCTTTTAATGAATCATCAAAGTTCAGCTGGTAGTCCACCGTATCTTTTTCAATATCCTCCATCATGGCCTCGGCAAACTTTTCCAGTCGCACTTCCGTATAACGCATGGCTGCCGGCGGATCTCCATCCTGGCTACCAAAATTACCCTGTCCATCGATCATCTTATAACGCATCGACCAATCCTGGGCCATACGAACCATGGTGAAATAAATAGATGAGTCACCATGCGGATGATATTTACCCATCACTTCACCCACAATACGGGCCGATTTTTTATACGGCCGGTTGCTGTAATTTGCCAGCTCATTCATACCGAATAACACCCGGCGGTGTACAGGTTTTAAACCATCCCTTACATCAGGTAAAGCCCTGCCTACGATCACACTCATCGAGTAATCGATATAAAAGGTCTTCATTTGCTCCTCAATGTTTACGGGAATTATTTTACCGCGGTTATTCGGGTTTTGTCCTTCTAAATTTTCCTGATTTTCCATATTAATTTATAGGCTGCAAAAATAACGTTTTTAAGTGGTTTTTCAAGCCGGAAAACAAGCTTTTAAGTTAATGTTTTACACATAAAATACGGGTTTGTGGAGAAATAATGCAACTACACTCAAAACATCGTATTTTATTGGGGTTTACCACAATTTTTAAAAAGAAAAACACCTGCTGTTACGGTTGTTTTTAACCATATTATACGTACCCAAAACACAACAGCTTCATATAATATGTATAACTTGCAAAAAAATACAGGAAATTGAAAAAAATATTATTGTTTGGCGCAGGAAAATCAGCCTCTGTTTTAATAGATTACCTGCTGCTGCAATCAGCCGCATTAAACTGGAAGATAATTGTTGCAGATGCCAATAAAAAACTCATAGAAGATAAAACCCGGCATCATAAAAACAGTGAAGCAATTGAACTGGATATTAACAATGAGGCCAAACGCAGACAATTGGTTTCTGAAGCTGATATCGTAATTTCTATGATGCCTCCTGCCCTGCACATCCTTGTTGCAAAAGATTGTATTCATTTTGAAAAAAATTTACTTACAGCATCTTATGCAGATGATGAAATAAAGGCTTTGGAAAATCAGGTAAGAGATAAAGGCATCTTATTCTTGTGTGAAATGGGCCTGGATCCTGGTATTGACCACATGAGCGCCATGCAGTTGCTGGATGAGATCAGGGAAAGTGGTGGCACTGTTCAATCATTTAAAAGCCATTGCGGCGGACTTGTTGCCCCGGAAAGTGATGACAATCCCTGGCATTATAAAATAACCTGGAACCCCAGGAATATTGTGATGGCCGGAAAAGCAGGCGCAATTTATAAACTCAACGGAAAAAAAATAGCTGAAAAATATGAAACCTTGTTCGATGCAGACCGTACAGTATTAACCGGCAACGAAGAAGTACCGGTATTGAGTTATTATCCAAACAGGAACAGTTTACCTTATATTGATCTTTACCGGCTCGAAGAAGCCAGTACATTCATCCGTACTACCCTGCGTTACCGTGATTTTATGTACGGCTGGAAAAATATTGTTGAACTGAAGTTGACAGATGAAGAACCGGTTTATCAAACAGATGGTTTGAGCCTGCAGGATTTTTTTAAGGAACACCTGCTCAAAAACGGCTTCGGCGACTGGCTTAATCATAAACTTTCAGAAAGGTTATCAGAAACAAAAGCAATGCTTGAAAACCTGATGAAAATTGCTGAGGCCGAAAATATTGCCCAGGTTGAAGGTGAACCAGTGGAGAAAGATTTTATGCTGGTAAACGAAGAAGGGCATCTGAAAAGTATCCAGCTGGAAGATGTAAAAAATGATGCTGCCAGTGTTGTTGCTCTAAAAATGCATGAAGCAAACCTGACAATGAAGCAGCTTTTTTATCTTGGCCTCGACGACCAGGAAACTATTATAAATAAAGGGCTATGTTCCGCCGCAGATGTACTGCAAATGTCGCTTGAAAAAAAACTGGCACTTCAGCCCACCGACAAAGACATGATCGTTATGCTTCATGAAATAGAATACTCAAATAATGAAGGTAAAAGGCAGTCAATTCACAGTTCATTATTGGTGAAAGGAGAAGACAGTATACACACCGCCATGGCCAAAACTGTTGGACTTCCATTGGGTATCGCGGCCAAACTGATCCTGGAAAAAAAGATAAACCTAACCGGCATACACATCCCTGTTTGTAAAGAGATATATGAACCTGTTTTGACTGAATTAAAAAACCTTGGAATCTCATTTAATGAATCCAGGGATACTTTATAAAATATTTAATGCAGGATTTTTTTATACGTATAAATTTATTATTTTTGTCGTAAAGGATAAAAAATGGATGCCAAGGTTACGTTAAGCTTTAATAAATCAGTTATAGAAAAAGCAAAGAAATATGCTGATGAAAACAACATTAGCCTGTCAAGGCTTACAGAATTTTTATTAAGTAAAGTAACCAGTAAAAAGTATCAATCATTGGAAGACCTCCCCATCTCAGATTGGGTAAGTGTAGTATCGGAAGGCGCTGTAGAATATAAAACGAAGCCAAGAAAAAACAAAGACCTGAAAAATGAATATTTTAAATCGAAGAAATGAGAATTTTCCTCGATGCAAATCTCCTGGTTTCGGTATTGAATAAGGAATATCCTTTATTCACTTATTCTTCAAGGATAGTAAGCCTGGCAGATAACAGGAAATATACAGTCTTCACCTCCCCCATTTGTTTAGCCATTGCATTTTATTTTGCAGAGAAAAAAGCCGGTACATCTATAGCTAAGAAAAAAATAGAAATACTTGCCGGAAAAATTTCCATAACTACTGTAGGCGAAAAAGAAGTGATTCAATCTCTGTTAAATAAAAAAATACATGACTTTGAAGATGGTATTCAATATTATGCTGCTAAACAATACGCATGCCATGTGATCATTACTGAAGATGTGGATGATTTTTATTTTTCCGATATGGAAGTTATAAAACCAAAAGATTTCGTGGAAAAATATTTATTATGAGTGGTTTTATTCTTAGTGCCACTTTTTTTGCCACAAAGACTCAAATACACAAAGAGTACTTATTTTATTAAAGGAGCATTTTTAGCAATTCACCAACACCTTCAGTGGCAGTTTTTTCTATTGCAATAATGTTCTCATAGCGGTTTACCGGAGGTATTTTTTTATCAATGATGTATTTGGGCGTTTTATCGGGTACATAGTCTATTAATCCGGCTGCAGGATAAACCTGCAGTGAAGTACCGATTAATATAAAAACATCGGCAGTTGTCATAACCGATGCCGCCTGTTGTATCATGGGTACAGGTTCTTCAAACCAAACAATATGCGGACGTAATTGCGTACCATCTTCGGCAAGATCTCCCAAATTTATATCATCTCTAATTTCAGAGATCAGTGTTTCATTAACAGAACTCCTCATTTTAAATATTTCACCATGCAGGTGCATTACACAAGATGAACCAGCCCGCTCATGCAGGTCATCTATATTCTGTGTAATGATGGTTACTGCATATTCTTTTTCAAGGGCAGCAATTCCATCATGTGCAGTATTGGGAATTGCAGCCGCTACATCTTTCCTTCTCATGTTATAAAAATCAAGAACCAGTTTGGGGTCTTTCCGGAAAGCCCTTGGAGTGGCTACATCTTCAATATTATAACCCATCCACAATCCATCGCTGTCGCGAAAAGTTTTTAATCCACTTTCTGCGCTGATTCCCGCGCCGGTTAAAACAACTATATGTTTTTTATTCATAGAACAAACTTACTAATTATGTGCTATTGGTTTCACCAACCTGATCCTTCGCCATCCAAACCAAGCAAGGAAAATTAATAATACCAATGGCCAAATTGATATCAGTGCAACAAAAATATCAGCAATCCAGCTTACACCCAATTTGAAAGCTTCGGAAACCCTGCTGAAAAATCCCGGATCTTTATTTACCGGGTTAAATCCGGCTATGGGCTGATAATAAACAAGGTTGATCGTGCTAAACTGAGCCTGTTGTGAAAGATAATTCACCCTGCCGGTTGCAGCCTCTATTTCTTCCTGTATGCCATCAATTTCCTGCTGCACCTGCAATACTTCAGTCATACTTTTTGACTGCTTCAGAAACTCAAGGTATTTTAAACGCATTTGCTTTTTGGCTTCCAGCCTTGACCGGGTGTCTACAACCTGCGCTGTAACATCATCTGTAGAAATTTTTCTTTCAATGATCTTTGCATCAAACCCGGAAAATTGGTTCATCATTGCTTCAAAATGTTCTACCGGAACTTTTATAGCCATGATTGTTTCTGTCATTTCATCCACCAGGTGCTGCTCTTCACTGGCAATATAACCACCAAATTGATTGATGGTTTGATGCACCGATTCATTGCAGCGTTTGATATCACTTACTTCCAGTTTAAGTGTGGCGGTTTTGATGATCTTCTTATCCCATCCGGCTTTGGAAAGTATAGCGGGTACAGTTCCCTGTTTGGTTGTATCCTGTAAAGGTTGTTGCGAAAATTTTTCCGGTTGTTGGTTTTCCTGTGTTACTTCCAAATCTGCCAGTAAAGCGCTGTTTTTACTTTTATTATTTTCTGAATGATTGCAGGAAAACAATAACACCTGCATCATCAGTAATGTAAACATGGATTTCATTTTCATATCAATAAGTTTAAATGTTGAGATGCTTATTGATACTATTTGCATAAAACAAGTAACCGGCAAATAATGTTAAATGAAATGCAATGTGTTTCGGATGATACTAATTTGGAGTAAATCTTTTGCAGTTATTTACCAGCAGCCATTTGCATGATGATATCCCATTCTTCGTCGGTAACCGGGGAAACAGAAAGCCTGCTGATCCTTATCAGTGCCATATTTGCCAGGCGTTTATCGGCTTTCATTTGTAACAAGGTTACGGGATGCTTTAAAGATTTAAAAGGCTTAACATCCACTGCCACCCAATTGGTATCTTCAGTTGTGGGATCCTGGTAGGCTTCTTTGGTAACTTTGGCAATGCCCACAATTTCCATTCCTTCGTTGCTGTGGTAAAAGAATACCTCATCGCCTTTTTTCATTGCTCTTAAGTGAATACGTGCAGCATAATTGCGAACACCATCCCAAACCGCCTGTTTGTCTTTTGTAAATTGTTCCCAGTTGTACTTAAAAGGTTCCGATTTGATCAGCCAATGTGCCATATTCTATAGTCGAATTATAATTTAGAAAAAAAAGAGATATTATTAAACAATAGTTGGAAACCGGCAACCAATTAATCCCAGCCATTGGCCAAAACATCTGCAATATGCATGGTCTTTAATGGAAATCCCTTTGTTTTGATATAACCACTTAGTTGCATCAGGCAGCTCATGTCGGTGGAAATGATATATTCGGCACCGGTATCCAGTGCATGATGAACTTTTTGATCGGCCATACCAATTGATATCGGTTCAAATTTTACTGAAAAAGTTCCGCCGAATCCGCAGCAGGTTTCATTGTCATTCATTTCAACCAGTTCAAGCCCTTTAACATGGCTGAGC
>JAGPDJ010000159.1 GCA_018057635.1 Ferruginibacter sp.
CATTAACAGGAGCACTGGTACTGTAAATGGATATTTTTTTGGTTGTGGCATTGTAACACCATTCATTCTGAAGAGTCAAAGTTCTTACATCATTTTGAATGAAATAACCCCAGCCGGTTTGTATAGCGTCGCCACCATTGGTGAAGTTGACGGTATTACCGCTTGCCGATGTGATCGTATACTTATCCAGGATCCAGCGGTATTTTCTTAAAACCACCTGGGCCCCTGTCCAGTTAATGGTTCCTGCATTTAAATTTGTTGCATCGGTAATACTGTTTCCGTTGGTTCCACCAATAGTCCAGTAACCTGTTTTGGGCAACCTGCCCATGGCTGCGTTGGCGCCGTTTATAGAAATGACATTACATGAAGCGAGTGTTGAAACAGTGGAATTGCTTTCCCAGATATTAGCAGCAATGTTAGTCCAGCCCGATACGGTTACAAATCCTGAAATAACCGGTTTTGCACCTGTTCCAAAAGCCCCGAACTTTATAGGGTTTGCAGCTGTACCACTTTTACCAATGGTAATACTTCCATAAAATATTTCTCCTCTTTTAAACAAAATAGAGTCTCCGGCAACAAGTGTGCTGAAAACAGCATTTAGTTTTGTGATCGTTTTCCAGGGAGTATTCGGATTCTGTGCTTGTGCAGATGTCCTTGAATCATCCCCGGAAACCGTGGAAAAATAATAGTTGGTTGCTTTTGCCATACCACACAGGCATAGCATTGCTGCGAGTAAAATGGTCTTCATTGGATTTGAATTTTAATTGTGGTGTTTCTTTGGTTTTTTATAGTGTGTGATATGCCTTGCAATACTTTTCCTGCAGTTCATTCTGAATTACTTTTCAGAAAAAAGTATCGTACAACAAATCACTGGTTATTCATAGTTGCCTGGCGAAAATCAATCCAGGTAAAATTGTTTAACAGGTGATAAAAGACATGCATCGCATGACTCCAAATGTGTAAGGGAAACAGCATGTTGAAATATCAACAAGCCTTTTGATATTGATGCCTTAGGGGGGCATTGTTTGGCAGTTAGGGTGTTCCTTTGGTTTTTCATTTAGAGGTATTTTCTTGTGATATTGGTTTCAAAAACAACTTTACGACTTTATTTAACGTGCATTTGCCGGAATTATTCTTTCTGTATAATAATTATTTTCAGGCAGAATGTACGCATCCGGTTAATAAAAACTGGCCGTTGAAAACTGATTATTGAAACTGGTTAAAAACTACCCTTGTGAAGATTGGTTTTACATAAGACATTTGTGGATCTTACAAGAGGTGATTTTCAAAATCAAATTCTAAGCCATAAAAGTCAATTCTGATTATAATTTTACCAGATATTTGTGATTTTAAATTGCAAATCAACTACTTAATTAATTTCTGCATTAACATCTGATTAACAATTCGTTTTTTCTAGAATTAAATTCACTGCTCAAAAAAATGCCCGGGTAAAAAATACAGACTTCAGCAAATCCTGTTGTAAAAAAATAAATACAATGCTGTACAATAATATTATAAAAAAGTAGTTTTCAAAAAAACAAGGATTACAAAAAAATGGAATAACTGTATATTCTAACCCCCAATATATTCAATAAGGTTACTGAAACCACATAAGCCGTTCCAAAATAGGAATGGCTTATATATTTTATCATGCCTGTTTTCAGCTTGCTTTGATTTAATATGCCATTTGTTTTACTTTTACCCCATGCAGAAAAAATTATTTCTATTAGATGCCTATGCACTTATATTCCGTGCATACTACGCACTCATTCGCAACCCACGCATTACCAGTAAAGGAAAAAATACAAATGCGCAGTTCGGTTTTACCAACACCATTATTGAATTATTAAACAACCAGAAGCCAACACATATGGCTGTATGCTTTGATACGCATGCGCCAACAGAAAGGCATACAGATTTTGCTGATTATAAAGCCAATCGCCAGGAAACACCGGAAGATATCATATCTGCTGTTCCTGATATAAAAAGAATCATTGAAGGGCTTAACATACCTGTAATTGGTATTGATGGATATGAAGCAGATGATGTGATCGGTGCCCTGGCAAAACAGGCAGAAAAATCGGGCTATGAAGTTTTCATGGTTACTCCCGACAAAGATTATGGACAGCTTGTATCAGAAAATATAAAGATTTACAAACCCGGATACCAGGGCGGAACCGTAGAAATCATGGGAACAGAAGAGGTTTGTGCAAAATGGGGAATCAAAAATGTAAGCCAGGTAATTGATATTCTTGGATTAATGGGTGATGCAGTAGATAATATTCCGGGCATTAAAGGTATCGGAGAAAAAACAGCCGCAAAACTGCTTGCAGAATATGACACGCTGGAGAATATTTTAGCCAACGCAGAAAATATCAAAGGTTCCATAGGCGAAAAGATCAAGGCAGGAAAAGATGCTGCCATCATGAGTAAAAAACTGGCTACCATCATTACCAATGTACCAACAACATTTCATGAAGAAGACTTCCGGGTAAAGGAACTGAACAAAGAAGCACTGAAACAGGTATTTGAAGAACTGGAATTTAAAACACTGGGTAAACGGATTCTTGGGGAAGAGATACAGTTGGCTGTTGAATCAAAACAATCTATAACTGAAGGTGGCCAAATGGACCTTTTTGGTAACGCCCCGGCACCAGCACCTGAAAAAGCTGTTGCCAGCCAGCCAAATACTGACAGCAACTGGGGTGAAAACATTGTAGCCGACAAAAACATAAACAACACTCCGCACCAATATATATTGACAGATAATCCTGCAGCTATAAAAGAATTAGTGAACGTTTTAAATAACCATGAAGAAATTTCTTTTGATACAGAAACAACCGGTGTTGATGCCAATATTGCCGAACTCGTTGGTTTAAGTTTTTCTGTTAAACCCAATGAAGGATATTATGTTCCTTGCCCAACAGATAAAACTGAATGCATTAAACTGTTGAACAATTTTAAGCAATTGTTTGACAATACAAACATTACCTGGATCGGTCAGAATATTAAATACGACCTGCTGATGCTGAAATGGTATGGCTTTGAATTAAAAGGAAACCTGTTTGATACCATGCTGGCACATTATGTAATTGAACCGGAAGGTAAACGCGGGATGGATGTTTTAAGTGCCAAATATTTAAGTTACGAAACCGTACATATTGAAGAGCTCATCGGAAAAAAAGGTAAGGGACAGGGGAACATGAGAGATGTGGAACTGGTAAAAATAAAAGATTATGCTGCAGAAGATGCGGATGTTACCCTGCAGTTAAAAAACGTTTTCCTTCCGCAATTGAAAACCAAAGCAGTTGAAAAGGTTTTTTATGAAGTTGAAAACCCATTGGTTAAAGTGCTTACCGCCATGGAATATGAGGGGATAAGAATTGATGTCGATTTTTTAAACCAGTATTCCAAAGAACTGGAAAAGGATGCAAAAACAGCCGAGGAAAGTGTATATGAGCAAGCTGGAGTGCGTTTCAACCTGTCATCGCCCAAACAACTGGGAGAAGTTTTATTTGATAAAATGAAACTGAACGACAAAGCTAAAAAAACAAAAACAGGACAATACGCCACTGGAGAAGATGTATTACAAAAACTGGCCGTACAGCATAAAATATGTGATGACATCCTAACCTACCGCGAGCTGACCAAATTAAGGTCAACATATGTGGATGCATTGCCCCTGATGATCAATCCAAAAACAGGCAGGGTACATACCAGTTACGCACAGGCCGTTGCAGTAACGGGAAGGCTTAGTAGCAATAATCCAAACCTGCAAAATATTCCCATCCGTACAGACAAAGGTAAAGAAATACGAAAAGCGTTTATCCCTGCTGATGACAACCACCTGTTGGTTTCGGCAGATTATTCGCAAATAGAATTGCGGATTGTTGCTGCTATCAGTGCAGATGAAAACATGTGTGAAGCATTCCGTACCGGGAAAGATATTCATACAGCAACAGCTGCAAAGGTTTTTAATGTTGTAGAAACTGATGTTACCAAAGAAATGCGGTATAAAGCAAAAAGTGTGAATTTTGGGATCATTTACGGACAAGGTGCATTCGGGCTTGCAGAAAACCTGGGCATTCCCAGGAGCGAGGCAAAAGAGATCATTGATAATTACAAAAAACAATTCCCCAATATCCAGCGGTATATGGATGACACCATCAACTTTGCCAAAGAGAACGGTTATGTGCAAACGCTGATGGGCCGCAAACGCTGGTTAAGCGATATCAATTCCTCCAATTTTACTGTGCGTGGCTTTGCCGAACGGAATGCCATCAATTCTCCCATACAGGGAACAGCAGCCGATATGATCAAACTGGCCATGATTAAGATTCACCATGAATTTGAAAAAAATAAATTCAGGTCAAAAATGCTGCTGCAGGTTCATGATGAATTGGTATTTGATGTTTTAAAATCTGAACTGGAACTTGTAAAACCGGTTATTCTGGATTGTATGCAGCATGCGCTGGCATTGCCAAACGATGTTCCTACCGATGCAGAAATCGGTTCCGGCAGCAACTGGCTGGAAGCGCATTGATAAGCCGATCATTTTATTGAGGATATTTGCAACATGAAAAAAACATTGTATTACTGCTATGATGCTTATTGTGGCTGGTGTTATGGTTTTAGCCCGGTTTTAAAAAAAATAGCGGAAACTTTTAAAGATTCACTTGATATAGAAGTACTCAGTGGTGGTATGATCATTGGTGAACAGGTGATGCCGATTGATAAAATTGCACCCTATATAAAATCTGCATATAAAAGAGTAGAAGAACTATCGGGTGTAAAATTCGGTGAAGATTATCTCTGGCATATCAATAACCCGGAACAAAGCGACTGGCAAATGAATTCTGAAAAGCCGGCTATTGCATTGTGCATATTCAAAGAATATTATCCGCAACGACAGGTTGAATTTGCTTCAGACCTGCAATTTGCGCTGAACTATGAAGGCCGGGACCTTGACGATAATGAAGCTTACAGACACTTGTTGGAAAAATACAGCATACAACCCGAAGTGTTTTACGAAAAACTGCAAAGTGATGAATACAAAGAGCAGGCATACTATGAGTTTGCACTGTGTAAACAATTGGAGGTGAACGGCTTTCCTGCCCTGCTGCTGCAATTGAATGATTCAAAATTTTACCTGCTTGCAAGAGGTTTTACGGCTTATGAAGATGTAAAAGAAAGGATCGAAAAAGTACTCAGCGAACCACTCAAATAAAAATTTGTCATACTCATTGAACAAAATAAGAAATATTGTAATTTGTTTTAAAATTTTATAATTATGAAACAATTTACCTTAACAATCTGCTCAGCAGCTATCCTGTTTTTTTCCTGTAATGACAATACAGAGAAATCAGCTACAGTCATTGCTGATACATCCGCAACTGCTGAAAAAATGACAACGGCGGAATCTACCACTCCACCAGCTCCTCCTGATTCTGCTGCTATGATGAAAGCCTGGCAGGATTTCATGACACCGGGCGATAATCATAAATGGCTGGAAAAATCAAATGGTACCTGGGAAGCTGAAGTGACCCAATGGATGGATCCTGCAGCACCGCCAACAAAAGCCAAAGCTGTAAATGTGCAGTCAAGTATGTTGGGTGGCAGGTATGTGATCAGCAAATTTACCAGTACCATGATGGGGCAACCAATGGAGGGAATGAGTACAACGGGATATGACAATGGTAAAAAAATGTTTGTCAGTACGTGGATTGATAATTTGGGTACAGGCATTGTACATATGAGCGGAAATGTGGATGCAGCCACCAACACATTGAATTTAAAAGGCCATCAGACCGACCCAATGACCGGTAAAGACAGTGAAATGCGGGAAGAAATGAAAATGATTGATGACAATACTTATACCATGACACTTTACGGTGCAGGCATGGATGGAAAAGAAATGAAATTCATGGAAGGGACTTTTAAAAAGAAAAAATAATTAATACCAGTTTCCATGAAATGCCTCGGTTTAACGGGGCATTTTTTTAACCTGAAAAATCGTTTTAAATTATGCATACCGGTAAACACTACTCCTTCAAAGAAGTGATCGTCTGGACCAGGCGTGATATTTATTTCCTGGTTATTGTAGCGGCTATCCCTACCAGTTGTTATATATTGCTTGACTGGAAATGGCTGGCATTACCCTGGCTTCCGGTAGCCTTGCTTGGTACCGCTGTGGCGTTTATTGTTGGGTTTAAGAACAATGCCAGCTACGACAGGATGTGGGAAGCCAGGCGCATCTGGGGCTCCATTGTAAATGCCAGCAGGGGCTGGGGAATTATGGTGAAAGATTATATAAC
>JAGPDJ010000160.1 GCA_018057635.1 Ferruginibacter sp.
AAAGCAGGACTGAATCATTTATTCATCCCTGGAGCCGCTATTTTACGATGGCCCTTTTCAGCATAGCCATTGCTGCGGTAGTTTACTGGTGGATCATGAACCCATCGAATATTCTCCCGGCTCTCACTTCCGTACTCATTGTGGCATGCCCTTGTTCCCTGCTTTTGTCAGATACATTTACAAATGGCAATATGCTCCGCATTTTCGGGAAAAATAAATTTTATCTTAAAAACGCCCGTATCATTGAAGCCCTTGCTTCTGCAGACAGCATTGTTTTTGATAAGACAGGCACCATCACGCAGCCAAACCTCTCGGTGATCAAACACCATGGTCCCTGATTAACAGAAAATGAAAAAGATATGCTTCAGCATATCAGCAGCCAGTCAACCCACCCGCTTAGTAAATTAATTGCATCCCAGTTAAACAAGGGGTATATCAATAATACCGTTATACAGGAATTCCGTGAATACAGTGGCAGTGGATTAGAAGCTGTTGTAAATGATGTACCGGTAAAAATGGGTTCTTCCAGTTTCATCAATGATATAAAAAACCCTTTAATTAATAAGGATACTGCTACCAAAGTGAATGTACAGATAGGTAATGAGTATAAAGGTTATTTCAGCATAAGTAACCAGTACCGATATGGTGTAAAAGAAGCAGTACATGATTTAAAAAATGCAGGGTATAAACTGCATGTATTATCCGGCGATAATGATTCTGAAAAAGAAACCCTGCAGTACATTTTTGGCGAAGAAACCGCTTTAAGGTTCCGGCAATTACCATTGGATAAACTGGAATACATTAAAAATCTGCAGGCAGATGGCCACAAGGTATTGATGATCGGCGACGGACTGAATGATTCCGGTGCCCTGATGCAGGCAGATACCGGTATTGCAGTAAATGACAACAATGCCAGGTTTACACCTGCCTGCGATGCCATCCTGGAAGGCGGGCGTATTAATGATATCAGCAGATTTATGCAGTTTGCCAAAGCAGGGAAAAAAATAGTTACGGCCAGTTTCATTCTTTCTATCATATATAATATTGTGGGGCTCAGTTTTGCTGTAAGTGCAGGCCTTTCCCCGCTGGTAGCAGCCATTTTGATGCCGGCCAGCAGTATCAGTATCGTATTATTTGTAACTGCAACGGGTAACCTGGTTGCAAAAAAGATGGGATTATAGACTTGGTAATTACCAGTAATAAAAAGTGATTTAAATCATAATTTATTTTGATTACCCTCATATCTGTTTTTTAACACAGATTTTACTTTTGACAGATTAAAATAAAAAATTGAGCGCATTATTCATACTTATAGGGATTAGTATACTTGTTGCCGGCAGTTTCCTGGCAGCTTTTTTATGGAGTGTATCCAACGGGCAGTATGATGATGATTACACACCTTCGGTAAGAATGCTATTTGACAATACTATTAATAATTCCCTGAATCAAAAAAAAATCACCAAAACAACTAAGAAAAAATGCAGGTAGAAAAATTTTATTACGATAACCGGATAGTTAAAAATTTTGCGTACGCAACCATTTTATGGGGTGCAGTAGGTATGCTTGTGGGGCTGTGGATCGCATTGCAGCTCGTTTTCCCATCCATGAATATCACGCAATATGGTTCATTTGGTAGGTTGCGCCCATTACATACCAATGCGGTGATATTTGCATTTGTAGGTAACGGTATTTTCATGGGTGTTTACTATTCACTCCAGAGGTTGTGTAAGGCAAGGATGTTCAGTGATTTGCTCAGCAAGATACATTTCTGGGGCTGGCAACTGATCATTGTGGCTGCTGCCATCACATTACCAATCGGCCTTACCCAGGGAGCAGAATATGCTGAACTGATCTGGCCTATTGACCTGGCCATTACAGTTATCTGGGTAATATTTGGCTGGAATATGTTTGGTACCATCATCAAGAGAAGGGAAAAGCACCTCTATGTTGCCATTTGGTTCTACATTGCTACTTTCATTACAGTTGCAGTACTTCACCTGGTACGTTCAGGAGAATTGCCATATACCTGGCTAAAAAGTTACAGTTTCTATGCAGGTGTACAGGATGCACTTGTACAATGGTGGTATGGCCACAATGCAGTGGCATTCTTCCTTACCACACCTTACCTCGGACTGATGTATTATTTTATGCCGAAAGCGGCTAACCGCCCGGTATATTCTTACAGGTTATCAATCATACATTTCTGGGCGCTGATATTTCTTTATATATGGGCAGGCCCTCACCACCTTTTATACACTGCCTTACCAAACTGGGCACAATCTTTAGGCGTTGTATTCTCCGTGATGCTGATTTTCCCAAGCTGGGGAGGTATGATCAACGGACTGCTAACTTTAAGAGGAGCATGGGACAGGGTAAGAGATGATGTGATCCTTAAATTCATGGTTGTGGCAGTTACTGCATACGGTATGGCCACTTTTGAAGGCCCGATGCTTTCCCTTAAAAATGTGAGTGCCATTGCACACTACACCGATTGGATCGTGGCACACGTACACGTTGGTGCTTTGGGATGGAACGGTATGCTCACCTTTGGTATAATATACTGGCTGATCCCACGCATATTTTCAACAAACCTGTATTCAAAAAAACTGGCCAATAATCACTTCTGGCTGGGCACACTCGGAATAGTATTTTATGCTGTTCCTATGTATTGGGCAGGATTCACACAAAGCAGCATGTGGAAACAATTTACTGAAAGCGGTCAGCTGAAATATACCTTCCTTGAAACAGTAACTTACCTGAAGCCATTCTTCTTCATGCGTTCAATTGGTGGTACATTATACCTGCTTGGCGCCTGCCTGATGATCTATAATATTTACAAAACCGTTAAAACCGGTAAACTGGTTGCAGATGAAGCCGCAGAAGCCGCACCATTGGTTAAAGAGGAAACCAAACATGCCGGCGAACACTGGCACAGGTGGATAGAACGCAAACCTGTTCAAATGATGCTCCTAAGCCTTGTAGTTATATTGATCGGCGGTATCATTGAAATTGTGCCCACATTCATGATCAAATCGAATGTACCAACCATCAGCAGTGTTAAACCTTATACCCCGCTTGAATTACACGGACGTGATATTTATGTAAGGGAAGGTTGTTATGTATGCCACTCGCAAATGATCCGTCCGTTCAGGAGTGAAACGGAACGTTATGGTGAATACTCAAAAGCCGGTGAATTTGTTTACGATCGCCCGTTCCAGTGGGGAAGTAAAAGAGCCGGTCCGGATCTTGCCAGGGAAGGTACCGGAAACCTTAAAAAATCACATGGCTGGCACTTCCGCCACTTCAGGGAACCATCTTCCATGAGTGAAGGGTCTATCATGCCTGCTTATCCATTCTTAATGGAACAGGATATTGATACTTCCGAAACCGGCGCCAAGATAAGGGCCATGCAAACATTGGGTGTTCCTTACGAAAAAGGATACGATAAAATAGCAAACAGTGAATTAATGAACCAGGCAACTGTTATTGCGGAAGTATTAAAATATGATAGTATACGCATATCTCCAAACAAAGAAGTAATTGCTGTTATTGCCTATATGCAAAGGCTGGGTAAAGACATATCAAAAAATAAAAAGTAAAAATCAACATGTTCAAATTCATAAAACAATATGCCGAAAAAGTAGATCATATAGCCGTTTATCCGATGATCTCTTTGTTAATTTTCTTCCTGTTCTTCGTAGTACTGCTTGTATATGTTAAGAAAATGGATAAGAAAAGTATCACAGCTTTGTCAAATATCCCTTTTACAGACAAAGAAGAATCAACAATAACAAATCAATAAAATTCAAATTATGCGATCCATTAATAAGATAATATCAAAATTCTTATTCAGCATCATAGCTACGTTAGCTGTTACAAATTCAATTGCACAGGAAACCGGGGCAACTGCTGCTACTCCCACATCATCCAATAACCTGCTGGAAATACTGATGGGTGTTATTGCATTGGTACTGGCATTTGTTATCTGGGGAATGGGACAGGTGCTGGTTACTATTGGCAGGCAGGCACTTGAAAAAAGCAAAAAGCAAAATAATATGCTTGCTGCTTTGCTGCTGATCGGTTTCAGTTTACTAACGGTAACTGTTAACGCACAAACGCAGCCGGCAGAAATTATAAATACTGCACCTAACTATGGAGGTATGAACAGTACCGCATTCTGGGTATTGTCTTCCGTACTGCTGATAGAAGTAATTGTAATTGGGTTTATGATGTTCTCAATCAGGAGGATCCAGGCTGAATTACTGCCACAAAAAGAAAAACAGGGTTCTGCAGCATTTAAAGAATGGTGGTCAGGCCTGGATAAAAAAATATTCACCAAAGCAGTTGCAGTAGAAAAAGAAGCGGACGTAATGCTTGATCATGATTACGACGGTATAAAAGAACTTGACAATGCACTCCCACCCTGGTGGAAATATGGTTTTATCATTACCATTGGTATAGCAATTGTTTACCTGCTCAATTTCCACGTTCTGGGATATGGAAAAAATCCAACCGAAGAATACCAGGCGGAAATGGTAAAGGCACAGGAAAAACTGGAAGCTTTTGAAGCAAAGAATGTTGACAGGATTGATGAGGCAAATTTGAAAATGCCGGAAACTGCCGGAATTAATGCAGGAAAGGATATTTATGCATCTGTTTGCTGGACATGCCATGGAAAACTTGGTGAAGGAGGTGCTGGTCCGAATCTTACTGATGATTTCTGGATTCACAAAGGATCATTGACCGACATCTATAAATCAATAAAAATTGGTTACCCGGATAAAGGCATGCAGGCATGGGAAAAAAACTATTCACCAAAAGAGATCAACAACCTTGCAGGTTATATTAAAACGCTGAGGGGTACAAATCCTGCAAATCCAAAAGCACCACAGGGTGAACTGTATACAGAAACTGCTGTTGTTGATTCTGCAACAGTTCAACCTGGGAAAGATGTTAAACCGTTAACAACAGACAGTAATACAGTAATTAAAAAATAAGATCTGAATCGTATAAAAAAAAGGCCCGGGAAAAAACCGGTAAATTTAACTAAGGGGCATTCTTTTTAAAGGAGCCCCTGATTTAATAAAAAATAATGCCCACATCATCACCAGGTAAAGAAGAAATTTTCCGTGATTCGGTTGCAACGATCACCAAAGAGGGTAAACGCAATTTCATTAATCCTAAGAAACCAAAAGGAAGGCTTTATAACTTAAGATCTTTATTCAGCATTTTTTACCTGATAGTATTTTTTGCGCTACCATTTATAAAGGTTAATGGCGAGCCCCTGCTGATGTTAAATGTACTTGACCGGAAATTTATCATTTTTGGACTGATATTCTGGCCGCAGGACTTTTTCATTTTTGGGATAGGTATGCTCACATTCATTGTGTTCGTAATCGTATTTACTGTTGCATATGGACGGATATTTTGCGGCTGGGCTTGCCCCCAGACCATTTTTATGGAAATGGTTTTCCGTAAAATTGAATATTGGATAGACGGGGATTCAAGCAAACAGAAATTGCTTAAGAACATGCCATGGAACGGGGAAAAGATCAGAAAACGTACACTCAAGTTTATTGTATTCTTCGTGATCTCATTTATCATCGCCAATTTTTTCCTTGCTTACCTGGTTAGTATGGACCAGCTTATTGAACACATCATGAACCCGGCTGAAAATGTTGGTACCTTGATTTCATTACTTTTATTTACCTGTGTTTTCTTTTTCGTTTACTGGTGGTTCCGGGAACAGGTTTGCATTGTTGTTTGCCCATATGGTCGCTTACAGGGTGTACTGCTCGATAAAAACTCGATCGTTGTTGCATATGATTACCAGCGCGGGGAACCAAGAGGAAAACTGACAAGGCAGGAAAATTACAAAGTTAAAGACGACCACGACTGTAAATGTACAGATTGCAAGGGCGATGGCGGATGTAAAGATGTTTTACAAAAAATGGAAGCCATACAACCTGAGCATAAACATGGCGACTGTATTGATTGCTATGCCTGTGTTAAGGTATGCCCAACAGGTATTGATATACGCAATGGCACACAACTGGAATGTGTAAACTGCACAGCCTGTATTGATGCCTGTGATGCCATCATGGACAGTGTTCATAAACCAGCCGGGCTTATCCGTTATGCTTCAGAAAACAGTATAAAAAATTCTGTTCAGTTAAAATTTACCAAACGCCTGAAAGCATATACCGCCGTTTTGGCGTTGCTTATTACTTTACTCGTATTCCTGATAGTGAGCCGCACCGACCTCGATGCGAGGCTTATGAGAACTGCAGG
>JAGPDJ010000161.1 GCA_018057635.1 Ferruginibacter sp.
CTGTAGCACAGGTAGATCCTTTTGCTGGAACATGGCAAATGCAATACAATACCGGTACAAATAACCAGGTTATAGATTTAGAATTTACTATTTCCACCCCGTCTGATAAAAACCAATTGTACCCGGCACAGATGAAATTGCAATGCGATAGTTTCCTGTCAGTTTATAACCTGTTGCTCGTAAAAAGAAACATCAGGCAATTGGGAATAGGAAGAAATAAGATTCCGGTATTTGAATCACCTTTCAGTTTAGGAAACTGGACAGTTTTCCTGAATGGAACACTAGACCTCAGCAGGGATAACAAAGGGCATCCTGTTTTAACAGTAAGCAGGATAGTTACAAATAAGTATGGGGTGGAAATGCAGGATATAAAATCCTTTACCGGAAAAAATAATCTTCCGGCTTTAACCCTGAAAAATTTCTTAAAGGATGGAGAAATAATATTAAGGAAAAAAAATAGTGAACCCTGGCAAAGCACACATGCCGACAGCATACTTCACTCCCCCGCTTTTGGAATATATTATGGCATACAGGATACCTTGTTTGTGAATAAAAGGGACTGCAGGATTGAATTCCCGGGTAGCAAAAAAAATGACAACGGGGTAGTTTCATTATTAGTAAACGGTACAACAGTGATTGACCAGGCATACCTGGGTTATAAAAAACCACAGGAAGAAATTATGCTTGATACCGGGTTGAATACTTTAATATTCTATGCAGAAAATTATGGTAAAACAGCAGCAACAACCGGAAGATTGAATATCATCAATGGAAGGCAAAGGAGCCTGCTGAATTTTGCAGATAAAAGAGATGTAGGTGCCACATTCATTGTGTCCAGGATTGTTTATTTTCCCCCAAAAGAAGAACGCAGTGAATCAGAAAATGAACTTTCAAAATTATCTTCAGAGTTTCAGACATTGAACAGTGACAATGTTTTGTATTACCCTGATAAAAAGCGCAATGATGCATATAGAAATCAACCAGCAAGGCCTTTGCAGGAAAACACGCTTTTAAGAGATGCAAAACTGCTTGGCAACATTGAAGCAAGTTCAAAGCAAATAACACTTGCAATCTGGGATGATGCTGTGGAAGATGGTGATAGTATTTCTTTAAGTATCAACGGGAAATGGATTGTACAGGGCCTGGCTGTAAAAAAGAGGCCGCAATTCATCATAGTAACTCTTGAACCCGGACAGAATAAGATCACTTTTATTGCTGATAACCTCGGGTCTATCATTCCCAATACTTCTGTACTGGAGATCATTGACGGGAAAAAGAGAAAGTCATTTATGATTGATACTGACCTAAGCCAGAATAACCTTGTTAATATAATTTATGATAACAGCCCAGGCAGGTAGATAATTTCTGCCTTACCACAAAACACCAGGATGGTAACAACAGATTTTCTATAACCTTTCAAAATATATTTATCCAGTATTGTTCCTGTTTTACTGTATGTAAGGTTTTACCTTTGCAATATGAAAATCTTTTCAGCCAAACAAATTAAAGAATGGGACCTGTTCACCATCCGTGAACAAAACATTGTTTCAATAGAATTGATGGAGCGTGCAGCTATAGCATGTTTCGATTGGCTGATAAAAAATAATCTTACGAACAGGCCAATAAAAGTTTTTTGCGGTAAAGGCAACAATGGAGGTGACGGATTAGCATTGGTCAGGATATTGCTGGAGAATAAAATTCCTGTAACCGCATATATACTTGAGACGGGTAAACCCGGTACAGGTGATTTCCAGATCAACCTGCAAAGGCTTCATCACCTAACAAATGATATTCATTTTTTACAATCAGAATATTTTTTTCCGTTAATTGAAAAAAATGATCTTGTAATAGATGCAATGTTTGGAACAGGCCTCAATAAACCTTTGGATGGAAATGCCAGGCTACTTGCAGAACATATCAACAAGTGTAAAGCGATGGTAGTTTCAATTGATGTACCGAGTGGGTTATTTATTGATAAAAACACCAAAGGCGAAACAGCCATACATGCAACACACACACTATCATTTCAACAGTTAAAACTGGCGTTCCTGATGCCGGAAAATAATTTGTTCACCGGTTACTTACACCTGTTGAATATCGGGTTAAGTGAAAAATTTGAAACTTTAGAAAGCTCCTGCTACGAAACAACAGACCCTTACATCATTGAACAAATCATCAGGCCATTGAACAAATTTGCGCACAAGGGAAATCTTGGCCATGCAGCACTTTTTACAGGAAGCTTTGGAATGATGGGAGCTGGAGTGCTGGCTGCAAGAGCATGTTTGTACAGTGGAGTTGGAAAACTTACCTGTCATATTCCAATTTGTGGTTACCACATTTTGCAAACTTCTGTACCCGAAGCAATGTGCCATGTTGCAGGAGAAGAACACCTGGAAACTTTAGAACTTACTGCTACATACAATGCCATTGGAATTGGCCCCGGCATTGGTGTAAAAAAAGAAACTCAGCAATTATTAAAAAACTTATTAAGTAAAGTATCTGTTCCCTTGGTTTTAGATGCCGACGCTTTAAATATGCTAGCAGCAGATAGAGAATTATTAAATCTGATTCCAAAAGGGTCGGTTATTACACCCCATATTAAAGAATTTGAAAGGCTTTTCGGTTCAGTTGAAAATGATTTTCAGCGACTGGAAATAGCTTTAAATAAAGCTGCAGAATTAAATATATATATCGTATTAAAAGGCCATTACACAGCAATTATCACACCTGCAAATAAAATTTATTTCAATACCACCGGAAATGCCGGGATGGCAAAAGCAGGTATGGGTGATGTGTTAACAGGAATGATTACAGGTTTCTTATCTCAGCAATATTCATTACCTGAGGCTGCTATGCTGGCTGTTTATCTGCATGGGTTGGCTGGAGATATAGCTTCTGCAAAATTTTCCCCGCAGGCAATGCAGGCATCATACTTGTTGGATTGTATTTCAAAAGCATGGATAATTCTGAATAAAAAATAATTAGACTGCCTCAAAAAAACATTTTTGTTTTATCCCTTAATGAGGAACCTGCTGAATCGCATTTCAATTTTGCAAGCGAACCCTCGTTTCTATGAGACAATTTATTGTTTTTTTGAAACAGCCTATTTATATCATTGGAACAACACTTATGTAATTGTAAGATTTTACTTTTTCTCTGCTGCTTTTTTTTCTGCTTCCTTACCTTTCTTTTTTGCTTCTCGTGCTTTTTTCTCTGTTTCAAGGGCTTTTTCCTCATTCATACTACTTACTTTTTCCATGCTTTTTTTCTCGTCAGTTGCTTCAACGGCGTTCGCAGAACTTACTTCAGGCTGAGCCATAAGGCCTGTATCAATCTTTTCAGCCTTGTCTTTATCAGAAATGGCATTTTTATCTGTTTCAGTTTTTCTGACTTTCTTAGATTTTTCTATTTCTTTTTGTTTTATCTGATCCTCACTTCCTTTTTGAGCCTTTTCTCTGCTTTTTATTGTTTGCTTTTCTTTAACTGCAACCTGATTCTTTTGTTTCGAAGAACTTTCATCCTGTGCTACCGCAACAATACCCACACACATAAAAAATAAAGTAGTAACAAAAACTTTTTTCATAATAACTGAATTTAAATTTATTTAAATAATTAAGTAACCTACCATTTAGTTATTTATTATTAAATCTATTGATGGCAGAGATGCAATATAATATTTTTTTTTGATCATTTTCATTCAAAATCAAGGTTCAAATACCATAAACTTTTAAAAAAAACAGGCATAAAAAGAAGCCTATGTTAGCTGTGAAATGTTACATTTTTATTTATTTATTTAATAAATAAGTAACTATGGATAAATTACATAGCCCATATTACCTTGATTTGGCAGTTTTACCCTATTTTTGCCCACCAAAAATTTAGAACAACATTTATGGAAAATTTGATTTATGCAGTACCTGCAATGGGTATTATTGGCCTGTTGTACACTTATGTAAAATTCATGTGGGTGTCTAAACAAGATGCCGGAACCCCCAGGATGAAGGAAATCAGTGATTATATTGCCGAAGGTGCCATGGCATTTTTAAAAGCCGAATGGAAGGTTTTGGGATATTTTGTAGTGATCGTAGCAATTTTGCTGGCTGTTATGGCACAAGCGAATCCGCATTCTCACTGGAGTATTGCCATTGCTTTTGTTTTAGGAGCTATTTTAAGTGCAACTGCCGGGTATATTGGAATGAAAGCAGCTACCAAGGCTAATGTTAGGACTGCACAAGCTGCCCGTACAAGCTTATCAAAAGCACTGAATGTATCTTTTACAGGTGGCGCTGTTATGGGAGTAGGTGTAGCCGGACTGGCAGTTTTAGGACTGGGTGGTTTATATATAGTATTAAAGCATTTTTTTGCCCCAGGTGCAGGGATCAATTCTGCCGAGATGGTAAGAACCATTGAAGTATTAACTGGTTTTTCCCTTGGAGCAGAATCGATAGCTTTGTTTGCACGTGTAGGAGGTGGAATTTACACCAAAGCTGCGGATGTTGGTGCTGATCTTGTTGGAAAGGTTGAAGCCGGTATTCCGGAAGATGATCCACGCAACCCTGCAACCATTGCAGACAATGTAGGTGACAATGTTGGTGACGTAGCGGGAATGGGTGCAGATCTTTTCGGTTCATATGTTGCAACCGTTCTGGCCACAATCGTTCTGGGTCAGCAAACAATCATAATCGGTGGAACTGATACATTGGGAGGATTCTCTCCTATCATCCTGCCTATGTTAATAGCTGGAGTTGGAATTTTATTCTCCATAGTTGGAACCTTATTCGTTCGCATCAGTGAAAGTGCGGGTATCAATACTTCTACCGTACAAAAAGCCCTTAATATGGGAAACTGGGGTTCTATGGTTCTTACAGCCATCGCAGCCGGTTTTATGGTTAACTGGTTATTACCAGAACAAATGGAATTGCGTGGCATTCCATTCACCAAATGGGGTGTTATGGGAGCTATTGGAGTTGGACTGGCAGTGGGTGCTTTAATGAGCATTATTACAGAATATTATACAGCAATGGGTAAACGCCCAGTGCTTAGTATCATCCGTCAATCTTCAACCGGCCATGCAACGAATGTTATTGGCGGACTTGCGGTGGGTATGGAATCTACTTTTTTACCAATACTTGTTTTGGCAGGTGGTATCTGGGGATCTTATGAATGTGCCGGACTTTATGGCGTGGCCATTGCAGCTGCAGGTATGATGGCAACAACAGCCATGCAATTGGCAATTGATGCATTCGGGCCAATTGCAGATAATGCAGGTGGTATTGCTGAAATGAGTGAATTACCCCCGGATGTTCGTGAAAAAACAGACGTTTTGGATGCGGTTGGTAATACAACAGCAGCTTCCGGAAAAGGCTTTGCCATTGCCTCTGCTGCCCTTACTGCACTTGCCCTTTTTGCTGCATTCGTTGGTGTTGCCGGTATTGATGGTATTGATATTTACAAAGCAAATGTACTTGCCTGCCTGTTTGTAGGCGGTATGATTCCATTTATTTTCTCTTCACTTGCTATTCGTGCGGTTGGGGAAGCTGCCATGGCGATGGTTGAAGAAGTTCGCCGCCAGTTCCGCACTATACCCGGTATAATGGAAGGAACCGGTAAACCAGAATATGACAAATGTGTTGCTATCTCCACACAGGCATCACTTAGAAAAATGATGTTACCAGGCGCTATTGCAATTATATCTCCATTGATTATTGGTTTCATGCCCGGCCTAGGAGCTGAAGCATTGGGTGGTTTTCTTGCCGGTGCTACTGTAAGTGGAGTTTTAATGGGTATGTTTCAAAACAATGCCGGCGGTGCCTGGGACAATGCAAAAAAATCATTTGAGAAAGGCGTTGAAATAAATGGACAGGTTTATTATAAAAAATCAGAACCACATAAAGCTTCAGTAACTGGTGATACTGTGGGAGATCCGTTTAAAGATACTTCAGGGCCTTCAATGAATATCCTTATTAAACTGATGAGTATTGTGAGCCTGGTGATTGCACCAACACTTGCCGGAATGCATACAAATGATAGCAGCGCTGCAGTTAAGGGTTTACATAAAATTTCAACTGAAAAATCTTTGCAAATTGTAAATGAAAAAGATACAAATACAAGTGCTGATATTTCAAAAACCGAAATGGATAAAAATTCAGAAAAACTGATTGATGCACTGGATGCAGATAAATTATTGAATAAGAATGATTTCGAATTAACCCTTGAAAAAGGGCTGTTAACCATTAATGGAATTAGTCAATCTAATGAAACTAACGAGAAATACAGGTCATATAC
>JAGPDJ010000162.1 GCA_018057635.1 Ferruginibacter sp.
CTGGTTTTTATTTACCTGTGTTATGTATTGGTAAAACCGGAAAAATTTTAAAGCAGATTGAGGCGAGGGAAGAACCCAGGGATACAAGATTAAATAAATCCTCTAAACTTTCTAAACCTCCTAAACCTTCTAAACATAAAACTCATGAATACAGAAATCTTAGGCGTCCTGTTAATGTACCTGCTCACGGTAGCGATGGCTATTCCTTTAGGAAGGTATATAGGAAAGGTATTTGAAGGTAACAGCACATGGCTGGACCGGCTGTTTAATCCTGTTGACAAAACATTCTTTAAGCTTGGGGGTATTGATCCCAATAAAGAAATGAACTGGAAGCAGCACCTCAGCGCTTTACTTACTATCAATCTTATTTGGTTCTTACTGTCCATGTTTGTATTGATGAATATGAGCTGGCTTCCACTCAATCCCGATGGCAACCCGTCTATGACGGCAGACCTGGCTTTTAATACATCGGTAAGTTTTGTTACCAATACCAACCTCCAGCACTACTCTGGTGAAAGCGGGTTATCGTACCTGGGACAAATGATCCTGATGTTATGGCAATTTATCAGTGCGGCTACAGGTATTGCTATTTGTGCTGTTGTGTTCAGGGCCATGAAGGAAAGAACAACAGATAAGTTGGGTAATTTTTATAACTACCTGGTAAGATCAGCCACCAGGATTTTATTCCCGCTGGCTGTTGTTGTTGCATTGATACTTGCATTCAACGGCACACCAATGAATTTTGAAGGCAAAGCTCAATACGTTTCCATGCAGGGAGATACAGTGAATGTTAGCCGTGGCCCGGCTGCAGCTATGATTGCCATCAAGCAATTGGGAACAAACGGTGGTGGTTACTATGGACCTAATTCTGCCAACCCGATGGAGAATCCCAACTACTTTACCAACATAGTTGAGAACCTTAGTATTATACTAATTCCTATTGCAATGGTATTTGCATTAGGCTATGTGCTCAAAAGAAAAAAATTAGCCTGGATGGTATTTGGAGTAATGACGATTGGATTTTTGCTCCTGCTTTTAAATGCTGTGTATTTTGAAATGAATGGAAATCCAGCCATCTCAAAAATGGGCATTTCACAACCACTTGGAAGCATGGAAGGAAAGGAGGTGAGGTTTGGTCCGGCAGCATCTGCCGCATGGGGAGTTAGTACAACCGTAACTTCAAACGGTTCTGTAAACTCCATGCACGACAGTTTTACACCACTTGCAGGCATGAGTGCTTTGCTGGGCATGATGATCAATTCATTTTATGGTGGCGTGGGTGTTGGCTTTTTGAACTTTTACATCTTCATCATCATAGCCGTTTTTATCAGTGGATTAATGGTAGGACGAACACCTGAGTTCCTGGGTAAGAAGATAGAAGCGAAAGAAATGAAGATAGCGGCCATCATTGCATTGCTGCATCCGTTGCTTATACTTGCAGGCACTGCATTGTCATCTTATTTATATGCACACAACCCGGAGGCCTATGCAGGATGGCTTAACAACCCCGGCAACCATGGATTTAGTGAAATGCTGTATGAGTTCACTTCGTCTTCTGCCAATAACGGAAGCGGCTTTGAGGGACTGGGCGATAATACGCCATTCTGGAACATTGCCTGTGGCATCGTAATGCTGCTGGCAAGATTTTTACCCATCATTGGCCCGGTGGCCATTGCAGGTATCCTGGCTAAAAAGAAATATATACCTGAGAGTGCAGGCACATTAAAAACAGATACCGGCACATTTGGAATTATGGTATTTGTTGTAATATTTATTGTTGCAGCATTGAGTTTTTTCCCTGCACTGGCATTGGGACCAATTGCCGAATATTTTGGAATGAAATAATTAAAAAAGAAAGATCATGTCAATACATAGAAGAACAAACAAATTATTTGAAGGCGCTTTGGTTAACGAAGCGCTGAAGCAATCCTTTGTTAAACTGGATCCACGCATCCAGTTCCGCAACCCGGTTATGTTTACCGTAGAGATCGCCACTTTTTTTATGCTGGGTGTTTGTATCTGGATAGCTACTGGCGAAACATCACAGGGAAGTTTGCTATATAATATTATTATCACAGTAATCCTGTTGATAACCTTGCTCTTTGCCAATTTCGCCGAAGCGCTGGCCGAAGCCAGGGGAAAGGCACAGGCTAATAGTTTGCGTAAAACAAGGGAAGACACACCTGCTAAAAAAATATTCATTGTTGGAGATATATATGTGAACGAAGTAAAAGTAGTTCCGTCATCTCAACTCATGAAAGGAGATCTTTTTCTTTGTGAGGCCGGTGATACCATACCCATGGATGGGGAGATTGTTGAAGGTATTGCTACCATTGATGAATCTGCAATAACAGGGGAATCGGCCCCGGTAATACGTGAAAGCGGTGGCGACAAATCATCTGTAACAGGTGGCACAAAGGTATTAAGTGATAAAATTAAAGTTCGGGTTACCACTGAACCAGGCGAAAGTTTTTTAGATAAAATGATAGCCCTGGTAGAAGGTGCAAGCCGCCAGAAAACACCGAATGAAATTGCGCTCACTATTTTACTGGCCGGGTTTACACTCATATTTATAATAGTATGTGTTACGCTGAAGCCATTTGGTGATTATGCCAACACACCTATAACCATAGCCGCATTCATTTCTTTGTTTGTTTGCCTGATACCAACAACAATCGGCGGTTTATTATCTGCCATTGGTATTGCCGGAATGGACAGGGCATTAAGGGCAAACGTGATCACCAAAAGTGGCAAGGCTGTTGAAACTGCAGGCGACCTGGATACTCTTTTATTAGATAAAACCGGGACTATCACTATCGGTAACAGGAAGGCTACTCATTTCTGGCCCGAAAAAGATGTAGATGAAAATGTTTTTGCCGAAGCTTGTGTACTTGCTTCTATAGCAGATGAAACACCGGAAGGAAAATCAATCATCGAACTGGCTGAAACAAAAAATATCAAAAAGCCTGTCCTGCAAAATGATAAAGTAAAGTTCATCCAGTTTACTGCAGAAACAAGGAGTAGTGGAATTGACATGGAAGGAATGAAGATCCGTAAAGGTGCATTTGATTCAATAAAAAATAAAATACTCAAAGCAGGTAACAGTTTTCCGGCTGACACTGAAGAAAGAGTAAGGCTAATCTCTTCTGATGGAGGAACACCGCTTGTTGTGAGCCAGAATGACAAAGTGTTGGGTGTAATTGAATTGCAGGACATCATAAAACCCGGCATACAGGAACGTTTTGAACGCCTGCGTAAAATGGGTGTGAAGACAGTTATGGTTACAGGAGATAATCCACTTACCGCAAAATTCATTGCTGAAAAAGCCGGTGTTGATGATTTCATTGCTGAAGCCAAACCCGAGGATAAAATGAATTACATTAAAAAAGAGCAACAGGGCGGAAAACTGGTAGCGATGATGGGCGATGGCACTAATGACGCACCGGCACTTGCACAGGCAGATGTTGGTGTAGCGATGAACAGCGGTACTGCAGCAGCTAAAGAAGCCGGTAATATGGTTGACCTGGACAATGATCCTACCAAACTGATCGAGATAGTAGAAATAGGAAAGCAATTATTAATGACAAGGGGAACACTCACAACATTCTCAATTGCCAATGATGTGGCCAAATATTTTGCCATTGTTCCGGCATTGTTCATTGCTTCCATTCCTGCATTGCAGGGGATGAATATTATGCAGCTGCATAGTCCTGAAAGCGCTATACTTTCTGCCATCATTTTCAATGCCATTATTATTCCATTATTAATTCCATTGGCATTGAGAGGGGTGGCTTATAAACCCATTGGTGCATCATTACTGTTAAGGAGGAATTTACTCATTTATGGATTGGGTGGTATCATAGTTCCTTTTATTGGCATCAAATTAATTGACCTTTTAGTAAGTATATGGTTCTGATCATTTACAGTGATAATTAAAAATTAAAAAAATGAAACAAAATATTCTGCCCGCAATAAGACTTACCCTGGTTTGTATGGTATTCTTTATGGGGATTTATTCTTTATTGATCCTTGCCGGCGCTCAGTTGGCGCCTGGTAAAGGAAAAGGTGAAACAGTTACGGCCAATAACCGTGTTGTAGGCTGGAAATTACTGGGCCAGAAATTCACAGAAGATAAATACTTCTGGAGCCGCCCTTCGGCTGTTGATTATAATGCAGCAGGTTCAGGAGGAAGCAACAAGGGTCCGTCAAATCCAGATTACCTGCAGCAGGTAAGGGACAGGATAGATAGTTTTTTGGTACACAATCCTGGTATAAAGAAAGAGGAGATTCCCTCTGACCTGGTAACCGCTTCGGGTGCAGGCCTTGATCCGCACATCTCGGTGCAGGGAGCTTATGTGCAGGTAAAAAGGGTGGCTGCAACAAGAAATATCCCGGTTGAAAAAATAAATGCTTTGGTTGAAAAAAGTATTGAAGATCCTTTGGCGGGTTTATTCGGCACTAAAAAAGTAAATGTATTACAATTAAATATTGAATTAGATAAATTAAAATAACAACAGACAAAATCAAGTACGATGAAAAAAATATTATTAGGAGCTATGCTTATAGCAGCCTCAAATTTATTCGCCCAGGATTCTGCAAAAACAGCAGCTCCGGCACCAAACCCGTTTAGCTTCAACGGTTTTGTGGAAGCTTATTATCAATACGATTTTAATAAACCAACAGATAATAACCGGCCGGGATTTATTTACAGCCATAACAGGCACAACGAATTTAACCTGAATATTGGTTTTTTAAAAGGTAGTTATAATGCGGAGAGGGTAAGGGCAAATATTGCCATTGCCGCCGGTACGTATATGAATGCAAACTATGCGGCAGAAACCGGGGTATTAAAAAATGTTTATGAAGCCAATGCTGGTTTGAAGATCTCTAAAAAGAAAAATCTCTGGATAGATGCCGGTATTTTTTCTTCGCACATCGGTTTTGAAAGTGCTGTGTCAAAAGATTGCTGGACGCTGACAAGAAGCATGCTGGCAGATAACAGTCCATATTTTGAAAGCGGCGCCAAACTTACTTATACAAGCGATAATAATAAATGGCTGGTAAGCGGCCTGGTATTAAATGGCTGGCAGCGCATTAAAAGAGTAGATGCCAATTCGCTGATGAGCTATGGTACACAGTTGCAATTCAAACCTAATGCTAACATCACCTTAAATTACAGCACATTTATTGGTACCGATAAACCTGATAGTGCAAGGCTGTGGCGCTACTTTCATAATGTGTATGGCATTTTTAATGTAACGAGCAAGTTTGGTATCATAGCCGGATTTGATATTGGCTCTGAACAAAAAACCAAAGGAAGCAATGATTTCAATACCTGGTATACTCCCGTGTTGATCTTAAAATATGCTGTAAACTCAAAATGGGCCATTGCAGCAAGAGGTGAATATTATGATGACAGGTATGGTGTAATTATTGCCAGCGGCACCCCCAATGGATTTAAGACTGCAGGCTATTCACTGAATGTAGATTATGCACCAATAAGTAATGCTGTAATCAGGCTGGAAGCAAGAACACTAAACAGTAAAGATGATATTTTTTCTACAGGAAACGGGTTTACAAATAATAATACCTTTATAACTTCTTCTATTGCAGTAAGTTTTTAATTATGCCAGAGCAGGAAAAAAATGCAGAACACTTTTTAAACCTGATACGCAAAAGCAGGCGTGGAAAGTTTAAGATTTATATTGGCATGAGTGCCGGTGTGGGTAAAACATTTCGTATGCTTCAGGAAGCTCAAACATTACTGAGAAACGGTGTAGATATTAAAATAGGTTATATAGAAACCCATGGCCGTAAAGAGACACATGCATTACTGGAAGGCTTACCCGTAATTCCCAGGAGAAAACTATTCTACAAAGGTAAAGAGCTGGAAGAGCTGGATGTACAGGCTGTTATTAACCTGCACCCGGAAGTGGTGATCGTAGACGAACTGGCTCATACCAATATTGAAGGCAGCAAAAATGAAAAACGCTGGCAGGATGTGACAGACATCCTGGATGCCGGCATTAATGTAATAAGTGCAGTAAATATTCAGCATATTGAAAGCCTGTACCAGGATGTAAAAGAAATAACAGGCATTGATGTTGCTGAACGTATTCCCGATAGTGTGCTGCAACAGGCAGATGAAGTAGTGAATATAGATTTAACAGCAGATGAGCTGGTAACCAGGTTAAAGGAGGGTAAAATATATACG
>JAGPDJ010000163.1 GCA_018057635.1 Ferruginibacter sp.
CTGTGAAAAAAGTAACAGGTATGCCATTGGTAATTCCTACTCACCAGGGCCGTGCTGCAGAAAAGATCATCTTTACCATCCTGGGAGGTAAAGGAAAATATTTTATAAGTAATACATTATTTGATACCACCCGTGCTAACATAGAATTTTCGGGGGCAGCAGGTATCGACCTTATTTGTGAAGAAGGAAAACACCCTGCTATTTCAGCGCCTTTTAAAGGTAATATGGATATTCCTGCACTTTCAAAAACCATACAGGAAAAGGGTGCTGAGAATATACCCATGGTGATCATGACGGTGACCAATAATTCCGGAGGCGGGCAACCCGTTAGCATGAAAAATATCAGGGAAGCAAAAGAGGTTTGTGCACAATACAGTATCCCGTTTTTTATTGATGCCTGCCGTTTTGCAGAAAATGCCTACTTCATTAAACTGAGGGAAGAAGGCTATACCGATAAAACAGTACCTGAAATTGCCCTTGAAATGTTTACTTACGCAGACGGTTGTACGATGAGCGCCAAGAAAGATGCATTTGCCAACATTGGTGGTTTCCTGGCCATGCGTAACCTTGAACTGGCGATCCGCTGCAGGAACCTGCTTATCATCACGGAAGGTTTTACCACTTATGGAGGGCTTGCGGGCCGCGACCTGGAAGCTATTGCCATCGGTTTACAGGAAGTAATGGACGAAAATTACCTGCAATACCGGATACGCAGCATTGAATACCTCACCAATAAACTGGCAAATGCCGGTGTGCCGGTGATGCAGCCTGCAGGGGGACATGCAGTGTATATTGATGCAAAAGAATTCCTGCCTCATATTCCAGTTGATCAGTATCCCGGCCAGGCACTGGTATGTGCATTGTATGAGGAAGGCGGCGTGCGTGGAGTTGAGATCGGCTCGCTGATGTTTGGAAAATATGATGAAGCCGGTAAATTGATTCCGGCACAACTGGAACTGGTTCGCCTTGCCATGCCAAGAAGGGTATATACCCAAAGCCATATAGATTATGTTTCCGAAGTGATCATTGATGTTTTTCAAAGGCGAAAGGAAATAACCGGTTTGAAGATCACTGAAGAAACACCATTACTAAGACATTTCACTGTTGCATTAGAGCCAGTAAGCTAATATACCAGTAAACCAATAAACAAAGAATCAAAATGAAACATCCTGTAAAAAAAAGCTGGGCTGAACCATATAAAATAAAAATGGTTGAGCTGTTGAAAATGACTTCACCAGTACACCGGAAAAAAGCAATGCTGGAAGCCGGTTTCAATACTTTTTTATTAAAGTCTGAAGATGTATATATTGACCTGTTAACTGATAGCGGAACTTCTGCAATGAGCGATCGCCAATGGGCTGGCATCATGATGGGTGATGAAGCGTATGCGGGTAGCCGCAATTTTTATCACCTGGAGGAAGTTGTAAAAAAAGTTTATGGATACAAATATCTTATTCCTACTCACCAGGGGCGTGGGGCAGAGAATATCCTTTCTAAGATCCTTATTAAAAAAGGAGATATCATTCCAGGTAATATGTACTTTACCACAACAAGACTTCACCAGGAACTGGCTGGAGGAAAGTTTGAAGATGTGATCATTGACGAAGCACATGATCCGGAAAGCGAATTTCCATTTAAGGGAAATGTTAATTTGGAGAAACTTGAGAAGCTTATAAAAAAGCATGGTGCAAAAAAAATTCCGTATGTAAGTATGGCTACCAGTGTGAACATGGCAGGTGGCCAGCCGATCAGTATGAAGAACCTGAAAGAGTTGCGGGCATTGACAAAAAAATATGGCATTCGTGTGATACATGATATGACAAGGGTAGCTGAAAATGCACACTTTATACAGCAAAGGGAAAAGGGTTATGCGCAAAAATCAATCAGGCAAATTGTAAAAGAGATATGTTCATATACAGATGGAGCAACCATGAGTGCCAAAAAAGATGCATTGGTTAATATCGGTGGTTTTCTTGCTATCAATGACTGGGATGTGTTTGAAGAAGCCAGGAATATGGTGGTGGTGTATGAAGGCCTGCATACCTATGGTGGCCTGGCTGGCAGGGATATGGAAGCAATGGCAATAGGAATTGAAGAAAGTGTTGATGATAACCACATGCATGCACGGGTAGGGCAGGTAATTTACCTGGGAGAAAAGATGATCGAATACGGCGTACCTATCGTAAAGCCCATTGGCGGTCATGGCATTTTTGTTGATGCAAAGAAATTTCTTCCACACCTTACACAAGACCAGTTCCCGGCTCAAACACTGGCAGGAGAAATATACCTGGATTCCGGTGTACGCACTATGGAAAGAGGAATTGTTTCAGCAGGCAGAAAATCAAATGGGGAGAATTACTACCCTAAACTTGAATTGGTGAGATTTACTATTCCACGCCGCGTTTATACACAGGCACATATGGATGTGATTGCAGAATCTACTGCAAGAGTATTTGAAAAAAGGAAAAATATCAGGGGTTTAAAAATGGTTTATGAGCCAAAGTATTTGAGGTTCTTCCAGGCGAAATTTGTAAGGTTGTAAACGGGTTGAATGGATTAACCTATTAAATAGGCAAATCCATTATTTACAGGTTCGCACAGATCAGCAATTTTTTTACTCTTGAATAATCTTTCCATCAGGTCCCTGCCTTCTTTATAATCATTATGAATTGGGCAGGGATGTGTTGATGAACATTTACTAAGCCCCAGGCCACATTCTTTGAATATTTCTTTTCCGTCAATTGCTTCTATGATAACGATGATGGGTAACTTTATTTGTTCTTTTGAAATGTAAAATCCACCGGTTGGCCCCTTGCTGCTGTTGATGATATTTTCTTTAACCAGCGTTTGCAACAGTTTACCAACACTGTGTTCACTGGCATCAATGTATGTTGCTATTTCTATTATCCCGGCTTTTTCAGCCGATTTATATTTTGAAGCCAGGTATATAACCGCTTTGATGGCAGTTTTGCAGGTAACACTCAACATACTTATTTATTTAAAAAAATTTTACCCTTTTCAGATATTTGTTCATAATTCCAGGGAGGTTGAAAAGTAAGTGATAAAGATACTTTACAATCCTTAAATGTGGTTTCCAGGATATTCCTGGCAGATTCAACAATCGATTCTCCCATAGGGCAAAACCGGGTAGTTAATGTCATAGAAACATATAATGTTGAAAGGGCTTCATCAAAATCAACCTGGTAGATTAATCCAAGATCAATGATATTCAATCCGATCTCAGGGTCAATTACCTGTTCCAAAGCAGACAATACTCTTTCACACTTATCCGGGTTATTTGTGATCATATTCATACTCCATTTTTTTTATGGGTCAAAACAGCAATCACGTTCCAGTTATATAATATGGCTGCTAATAGCAAACAGGTTGCTCCTGATCTGAGTATAATTGTATTTGCAGAGAGCACTCCTGCAATAAATATCAATATACCTGCCAGGTAAGCAGCACTCATTGCCACAAATATTTTATTGTTGAACAGGTCTTTTGGATTAGGAGTTTTGGAATTGGCCGACTGCAGGTGATATACCTTGTTCCATACAATAAACGGTAATGTTTTAAAGGTCATTGCAAAAATGATGCTGCTTATCCACCCAAAGAAAATAATGAAACCATAGATCAATATCAGTTTTGTATCAGCCAAATCGTTACATAGTAAACCAATCACTGGTATTAATATGATCATTGGTAACAACATGGTTATTACCGATAATAAGGTCATTTTCATTTGTTCGTCAAGCTTCCTGCGGATCCGTTGTAAGTAACACTGGTAACAATAATATCCAAAAACACTTAATGCAGCAATAAACATAGTAAGTGGAAAAAAGTAAAATGATTTTATAACTTCATATTGGAACAGAAATATAAAGAAAAGTAATGCAGTATTGATCAATGCATAAATCATCCATAATAGTTTTGGATTGCTATATTTTGAGATTAAAAACATAGGTATTAATCTTGATCCTACTCCTATAACAACTAAAAGGAACCATCCTGCAATTCCCATATGCGCATGCAGCGGAAGATAAGCCAGCGAACCCTTTGAAAATATATTGAATGAAAAATTGTAGATCAAAGCCAGCCCAAGGAATATTGTTATTAATAACCACAATGCTCCAGTAAAAACAAATACAGCATGTACATTGGTTGTTTTGCTTTTTGTAATCGTACCTGCAAGGTTTACCAGATAGCAAATGACAGCAGTTGCAATCAGCCATCCACCTGCTTTTGCATGCCATGCCATCGTAAAATTATAAAATGCAAATACCAGTAATAGTATGCCTGTAGCTGCCAGAACAAATGACAAGTATCCTAAAAAATTACTGTATAAACTGCTTTCAGTTAAAACCGGAACCAATTGATGACTGGCACCCAGGATCATCATAGTACCCCAACCCAATGCCATAATATGAGTGATAGCCAGTATTTGGGGATTAAAATAATGCCCGGTAAATGCATTGGCAGAAAATAACAGTAGCAGGGAAGCTGATAAGAAAGACAGGGCTGCATAAAGATAAAAAGGTAAAACAATTTTATGAGTAGTATTTTTTACAGATGTAATATGGCCATTTGTAAAAAACATCTCAGCTTTTAAATATTAAAATATGTACAGACCCATCGGTTAGTTCCTTAATCCGGTATTCAAATTTCCTTTCTGCCAATTCGGGTAACAGAAATACGGGTATGCGTTTATGGTAGACAAATATTGCATTTTCTGGCGGCAGTGAGTCCAGGGCTTCCAAAATAGTATGCATTGGTAATGGCGTTTCCAATTGCCTTACATCCAGTATTTGCATGTTGCCGTCAAATCGCAACATTAGTTCATCCCAATCCTGTATGTCACTGATGTTTATTGAATCAACAGATTTTTGGAACTTATTGGTTTTGTAAAAATAGGTAAATACCAGGTTGGCACTTACCCTTTCTGCATAGGATAGAAACCCCTGTTTTTGTAGCAACTGCATCAATGGTGTGGGTTCAAAACTATTAATGATCTTAAGTACTTGTCCGGTTTGTAATAATTTTATTTTTTCAAGAATGATATTCAGGGGATCTTTATCATTATCAAGAACCGGGCGTACATCGAGTTCTGTTATTTGTGCTGGATTAATATTTTGTATAAAGTCCGGGATCTGTTTTTGATTTTCATCTTCAGCAACCGTTGAAGTATCAACATGAAAACCCAATGGGATCAGTTTATTATAAAAATCCTGGATTGAGCAACCTGCTATTTTACTTGCCATGCGCACTGAAGCCCTTCCTGCCATTAGTTTACGTAGTAAAGGGTTGCGTAGTTTTTCAAATTTTGGAGAGATGCTTATTATAGCTTCCAGCGCACCAGGCTGCTGTTTTAGAATAGCGGAAATTTTAGTTTTTGCATTTACTATCATCATTGTTAAAAAGTAAGGTTAAAAGGTTTTTCAATGGATATATAATTTTGCTTTTTAAAACAGCATGGTTCTGTTTATTAATTCAGGAGTTTTTCAAGGTCAAGTGCTTTAGGAAAAAGTATGTTGTTCTCCAGGTGTATGTGAATGTGCAGGTCATCTTCAAATTCATCCAAAAGTCTGTATAATAAACTGTAACTGGCACACGCGTCTTCCGGTAATGTATAATTATTTGTTATAGTCCTTATTTCTTCCAGGTTCTTACCAACAAGTTCATGTTCCATTTCCATCATGTTGATGGGGTTTTGAATAGTGCCAAAGTGTGCTGCATGTAAAACCTGTGCATTTGATTTTGCCGCAACCAGTTCCTTGATGTAAGGGAATAATACCCTTTCTTCTTTTACCATGTGCGTGGTGAGTTCATCATTTATTTCTTTCACCAGTTGATGAACCCTTACTAATTCAGGGTGTTGCTTGCCATGCACTTTCATTACTTTATCTGCATAGGTCATGATATCCGGTAAGTGCTTTGCTACATAACTGTGATGCGTGTTTATAATGTAATCTGACAGGAAAGCTATATCCCATTCGTTGTATGGCAGTGGGCGGGAAGCTGGTATATTATCTGCCTGTTGAAGTTCCTGTTCAACCTTTGTAACATCAAGTCCTTTTTCGGCGCATGCCTGTTTCACGGTTTTTTTTCCGCCACAACAAAAGTCGAGACCAAATTTTTTAAAAATATGTGCTTTACGCAGATCCCTGGATGCAATTTCACCGAGTGTTTCAT
>JAGPDJ010000164.1 GCA_018057635.1 Ferruginibacter sp.
GAAAAGACAGGCCCAGGGTTGCGATAGGCTCAAAACTAGTGGCTAATATGCTGGTTGCTGCCGGGGCAGACAGGGTTGTAACCATGGATCTTCACGCCCCGCAAATACAGGGTTATTTTGATATACCTGTAGATCACCTGGATTCTTCAGCTATTTTCATCCCGTATATTGAAAGCCTCCGCCTGGATAATCTCACATTTGCAGCACCGGATGTGGGAAGTGCAAACAGGATCAGGGAAATAGCCACCTATTTTGAATGTGAAATGGTTATTTGTGATAAGCACCGCAAAAGGGCCAATGAAATTGCCAGCATGGTTTTGATAGGTGATGTTTCAGACAGGGATGTTATTTTGATTGATGACATCTGCGATACTGGAGGAACCCTGGCTAAAAGTGCCGCTCTGATGAAAGAAAAAGGCGCAAGAAGCGTAAGAGCATTGTGTACACACCCCGTTTTAAGCGGAAACGCTTATAAAAACATTGAAAACAGCGTGTTGGAAGAATTGGTTGTTTGTGATACAATTCCCGTAAAACCGGGCTGTAATAAAATTAAAGTAGTTTCTACTGATGAATTATTTGCTGTGGCCATCCGCAACGCTTACGAAAACAAGAGTATCAACAGTTTGTTTATCAGGGGAAGGGTGAAAAATGGTAAATAGGGTTTGAAGTTTGAAGTTTGAAGTTTGAAGTTTGAAGTTTGAAGTTTGATAATCAGTTACTTAGCAAGTTAAATAAATAAATCTGTAACATCAAATTTCAAACATGAAACATCGAACAATTTCCCTACCTTTGCGCCTCATTTAAAAAATAAAAAACAATGAAATCAATTACAATCGAAGGTCAACTGAGGACCGAAAGCGGAAAAAAAGCCACCCGCCAACTTCGCTCTCAGCAACTTGTGCCAGGTGTAATTTACGGTGGTAAAACAGAGATCAATTTTTCTGCGCCAGCATCTTCTTTTAAAGGGATCGTTTACACACCTGAATTTATGCTCGCAGATGTAACTGTTGACGGAAATTCTTATCGCTGCATTTTAAAAGACATCCAGTTCAATAAAGTAACAGATGCACTTACACATGTTGATTTTTTAGAACTGGTTGAAGATAAAAAAGTGATAGCCAACCTTCCACTGAAATATGTAGGAACTCCTGCCGGTGTTAAAGCAGGTGGTAAACTGGTTACCAAAATGAAATCTATAAAAGTTAAAACGCTTCCAAAATATCTTAAGGAGTTTATTGAAGTTGATATCAACAACCTTGCACTTAATGAAAATTTAAGGGTTCAGGATGTAGTTGCTACCAATATGGAAGTATTAAATTCACCAAAAATTCCTATTGCATCTGTAACAATGACTCGTCAGTTGAAACAGGAAGAAGCCGCTGCTCCTAAAGCTGCCGCCCCTGCTGCTAAAGCTGCTGCACCTGCTGCCAAAGCCGCTGCGCCTGCTGCACCTGCTGCCAAAAAATAAGCAACATTTTACAACATAATTAAAGCCCTTTCTTATGAAAGGGCTTTTTAATGCATCATGGTATTATTCCATTCACTATAATCCGTGTAATTCGCTTAATTCGTGTAATTCATGTTTTTAGTGATATTAAACTGATTACCTTTGCCATCCAAAAATATATGATATGGGAATGGACAGAAATACGGTGATTGGGTTTGTGCTGATAGGAGCGTTACTGATTGCTATGTTTGTAATAAACAGCAAAAGCAGACTGGCTTATGAAGGTGAACAAAAAAGGATCGGTGATTCTATCGCCGCAACCAAACCTAAAGTAGATTCCGTTGCCGTTAAAAAAGATATTGTGCTGGCAGATTCTCAGCGCATATTAGCACAACCGGCCGCATTCAATAATAACCAGTTACAAGCCCAGTTAACAACTGTTGAAAATGAAGTATTAAAAATAACTTTTTCCAGTAAAGGTGCACAACCTTCACGCGTTGAACTTAAAAAATATAAAAAACTAACCGGCGAACCTGTTGTATTACAAACCGGTAATTACAATAAACTTTCATACCGGGTAAACGCAGAAGCAAACCGTACGGCAGAAACAGAAAATATTATTTTCTCTCCTGCAGTAATTACAGATAATTCAGATAAAAGCAAAACGGTTTCATTTACTGCCGCTGATTCAACAGGCAGGGAGATAACGCATCAATACATAATCAGACCGGATGATTACCTGGTTGATCTCAATATCAGCTTAAAGGGTGCAGACAGGTTATTTTCACAAAACACCATGGGTCTTTTGTGGCAAACAGAAACCGAGCAGGTTGAAAAAGATTTTGCTTATGAACAAACCCAAACGCATATATGCTATTTAAAAAATGGCAGTTACGATTTTGAATATATTGGAACTGGTGATGAAATGGAATTCTCTAAACCTGTTGACTGGTTAAGTGTAAAACAACAGTTCTTTGCAACGGCATTACTGGCAAAAAATAAATTTTCCAGTGCCGGAATAAACTGGACAGTTCCTAAAGACACATCAGGCCACTACATTGCAAGGTCTGTTGCAAATGCAAAAATAAAATTGGCAGCCTCCGGAACAGATATGGTTCCATTACAATTCTATTATGGTCCCAGTGATTACAATATCCTGAAAAAATATAACAACAGCATGGAGGAAATGGTTCCTTATGGCAGCGGTGTTTTCGCATTTGTAAAATACATAAACCGCTATTTCCTGCTTCCTGTTTTCGATTTCCTTCAGAAATATGTAGCCAGCATGGGTATAGTTATCTTATTGCTCACATTGTTGATCAGGCTCATCACTTCTCCTATATTATATAAAAGTTACCTGAGCGGGGCAAAAATGAAAGTATTGAAACCTGAAGTTGATGCCCTTAAAGCCAAGTTTAAGGACGATCAGCAGGCGTTCGGCATGGAACAGATGAAACTATGGCGTTCGGCTGGTGTAAATCCACTGGGTGGCTGTTTACCAGCATTGTTGCAGATACCAATATTCATGTCATTGTATTATTTCTTCCAGTCTAATATTGACCTTAGGGGAAAGAATTTTTTATGGGCAAAAGACCTTGCTGCATATGATTCAATTGCCAACCTGCCTTTTGACATTCCATTTTATGGAGACCATGTTAGTTTATTCACTTTAACAGCCGTAATTACCAGTTTGATCATATCTGTTTACAGTATGAGTACCATGCAGGATAACAGTAACCCGCTCATGAAATATATGCCATATATATTCCCGGTGTTGTTGCTTGGCGTTTTTAATAAGCTTCCGGCGGCATTAACCTGGTATTATACTGTTTCCAATACCATCACATTGATACTACAAATAGTTATTCAGAAATATATTATTGATCATGATAAAATACTGGTTCAGATAAAGGAAAATATGAAGAAGCCGGTTAAGAAATCCAAATTGCAGGAACGTATGGCGGCCATGCAGGAAAGCCAGAAAAAATTACAGGAAATGAAGTCTAAAACCAACAAGAAATAAAATAAATCGTTAATGTTTTATAAAAGCCTGCACATTTCAAGTGCAGGCTTTTTTTGTATGATAAATCATTCATTTTTGGCACGTGTTTATATTACCTTTAATAAATAAATACACAAATTAAAAATGAACAAGTTGAAAATTATCTTCCTCGCAATAATAACAGGATCTGTTTTTTTAAGTAATTCATTAGCACAAAAAGAAGTAAATGATGCAACGATCAGTTATAAAATTTCCATCGTATCACTGAATGATAAAAATGCTATTTCAAAACCCCTTGATGGAGCTACACTAAACCTTTATATCACAAAATCGGAAAGCAGGAGTGATATGGTAAATACATTGGGAAAAGAATCTAACCTGTTTGATGCTAAAACAGGTAACGGTGTTATATTAAAAGAATACAGCGGGCAGAAATTAATGATTAAATTAACCAGGGAAAACTGGATGCAAAAAAATCAGTATTTCCGGAATATGAAATTCAATATAGATAATACAGAAATCAGGATAGGTGGTTATGCTTGTAAGAAAGCAACAGCTAAAACAGATGAAGGAAAAGAGTTTGTTGTTTATTTTATGTCTGATGTAAAACTGGCCAATAAAGATTACAATAATTCTTTCGCACAATTGCCCGGTATACCGGTTCAATATGAATGGGAATCCGGAAAGTTGAAATTTACTTATACTTTATCAGGCATTAATTATGAAAATATCCCTGCAAATAAATTTGATATTCCTAAATCAGGTTTCAGGGTTATGACTTATGATGAAAGCCAGCAATTGAAAAAAGGATAAAATAAATTATAGTTGAGGCATAAAAAAAATCCGCATGTAGCGGATTTTTTAATATGTTTTGATGATGAGTTTAAGCCCGGTATATCCCTGCTTTATTTCAGGGACAATGATTTTTTGTTTATAAGGAATTATATAAATACTGTTTCCTTTTTGATAAGTGACAATTTCTTTGGATATCAATGAATTGTTTTGTTGTTGGGTATTGGTTAACAAACTCCCTTTATATTTCAGACCAGCTTTTAAATTAAAGGAAATTGAATTTCTGAGAGAATTGTTATTGGTATTAATATTCAGGACAACCTTGTTTTTTGATTTCTTACCGGCGCCTCTGTCAGCAAATGACACAAACATGGCACCTGTGAGAATACTCAATAGTAGTATTTTTCTGGTTATGTTAGTCATTTGTAAATTTTAATTAAAACAAATATATTAATATTAATCCATTATTTACTACCGTTCATCAAACATTTTTTTAAAAGTTAAATAAGGCCTTGATTTTAGCATTTTTTCGAAAATATTCTTGTTTTTGATCAAATATTGATTAATTTACAATAACCGATAAGCCCATGAGCAAATACCCATACCGCCAAGACCGGGAAGAACTTAAAGAATTATTGCAGCAATACAGTAATTTAAAGAACGGGAAAAGTCATTCTTTTATTGAAGAAGATGGCTTTGAGCGTATAGTTGATTATTTTGACGAAAAGGAACAATTTAAGGAAGCCCTTGAAGCTGCCAACCTGGCCATTGATCAATACCCTTATTCCGGCGCACTCCTGATAAAAAAGGCAGATCTGCTCATCTCCCTCCGTAAATACAAAGATGCCCTTACTATATTGGACCAGGCAGAGTTATTTGACAGTACTGATACTTCGTTGTATATACTTAAAACAGATGCATTCCTTGCACTTGACCAGCAGGAAAAAGCTGCCTCTGTGCTGGAAGAAGCGATTGGTATATTTGAAGGTGATGAAAAGCTTGACCTGCTGTTTGAACTGGCAGATGTGTACGATGATTATGAGAATTTTGAAAAAGTGTTTGATTGCCTCAAACTGATATTACATATAGATCCATGCAATGAAGAAGCATTGTATAAGATTTGTTTCTGGACAGATTTTACCGGAAGGAACGAAGAAAGTATCAAGTTGCACCAGCAGATACTGGAAGAATATCCTTTCAACGAACTGGCCTGGTTTAACCTTGGCGCTGCTTACCAGGGTTTGAAACTGTATGAAAAAAGTATTGATGCATACCAGTATGCAGTGGCCATAGATGAGAAATTTGATTTCGCTTATCGTAATATGGGAGACGCATACATGAAATTGCGTAAATACAGGGAAGCCATTGAAGTGCTGGAAAAAGTGCTGGAACTAGCCATGCCGGAATCTGTGATCTATGAAGCGATCGGGCATTGCCACGATAAACTTGAAAATTATGCCCAGGCCAGGTTCAATTATAAAAAAGCAAGCCACCTGAATCCGGAAGACAGCCAGATGCATTATAAAATAGCTTGTACCTACATGAATGAAAGCAACTGGAACAATGCTGTTAAAATACTGGAAGTTGCATTAAAGATACATCGTATGCAACCGGATTATAACCTGGCAATGGGCCGTTGTTATATGGAAATGAATATTGTGGACGAAGCGATCACCTATTTTGGAAACGTAGTAAGGGTGCGGCCTAAAAATGCCGCAGGGTGGATAGAACTGCTTAAATGCCTGTATAAAGGAGGTTTGTATGAAGAAGGTCTTGAATATGCATCTTTTGCAATAGAACAAATGGATTCAAAACCGGTGTTTATATTTTACAAAAGTATTTTCCTGCTGGCCATTGGTAAAACCAAGGATGCTATGATTTATCTGGAAAACGGGATGTCTGTAAACCCAAGGCTTATCAAACAATTGATTG
>JAGPDJ010000165.1 GCA_018057635.1 Ferruginibacter sp.
CTATTCTTCAATTATACATTGGATTATTTATTGTAACACTAAAACATTGTCCAATGATTGTAACAAAAATTACCTGCCAGACTTTATTTTGTAGTTTATTGTTTATTTCCTTTACTGCTTTTTCGCAGAATAGCAGTATCCCCAAATGGGAAGCAGGTATTCATGCAGGCGGTTTTATATACCAGGGTGACCTTACACCACACATGTTTGGGTCTGTAGAAACGATCAAACCGGGAATAGGTATATATGCAACACGTATCATAAACAAATCTTTTTCGGCCAGGTTATTGTTTAACATGGCATGGCTTGCCGGAGATGAATCAATTTATAAAACACCCCGATACAGGCAGCAACGGAATTTTTCTTTTAATGCAACTGTAAAAGAATTTTCCCTGTTGTTACACTGGGATATTTATGGCAGCAATTATGATGAAAGGAAATTTGCACCTTATTTATTTGCTGGAGCAGGCGGATCAATATTAAATATTAACAGGGATTTCAGCCGGATCAATCCTGCTTATTTTGGTGAAGTATCGCCGGTTGTTACCGGGCTGGCAGTTGATGCAGTAACGCCAACGCCTAAGGTTATTCCGGTAATGCCATTGGGTGCAGGGTTGCGGTATAATCTCTCTTCAAGATTAGCGATCAATGGGGAAGCATCCTATCGTTTGATGCGCACAGATTACCTGGATGGTTTTAGTATGTCTGCTGATCCAAATCAAAAAGATCATTATTCAAGTTTAACGATTGGTATTGCCTACAAATTCGGGAATAAGGAAAAGTATGGTTGCCCTACTGTAAATTAAGTTGCCACAAAGGCTGGAAGGCACTAAGAAGCATAAAGAAAAGAATTATAAATATTTATTTGTGCAGCATCACATTATTGCACATTAATTGTAACACATTATTCATTAAACAGATTTGGGTAGTCAGTAATGATACCGTCCACACCCATTTTTATTAATTTGTCAATGGTTGATTTGTCATTAACAGTCCAGGGAATTACTTTTCTTTGATGCAAATGCCATCCATATAATAATTCTTTTGTTACAAATGAATAGTGTGGACTTAAGATGGAGGGCATAAAGCCCATTGCATTTATTTTTTCTCCTATCGTTTCACCTTCATTTTCATCAATTAATAAGGCTGTTTTTATTTCAGGATAATGCTGATGCAGGTATTTAAGCGTCCTGGTATCAAATGATTGGATGATAACCATTTCTTCCAGTTGTTTTTCTTTGATCACTTTCATCAGCAGTTCCACAAATTCACCCGGTTCAGGATGGTAAATGTTATCAGAGGATGGCAAACATTTTGTTTCTATATTATAATAAGGGAACGGCCTCCTTGCCATCATCATATAATTTTTCACATTGTCAAAAACTTCTGACAGCAAAGGTTTAACGGCTTTCATTTTTTCCTGGCTGGGAAAGCGTGGATGTGGTTTCAGCCCTACATCAAATGTTTTCACTTCTTCATAACTCATCCGGTAGATGTTGTAATTTTTTTCATCTTTTTCTTCAATAAAACTGCCGTCTGGCTTTGTGCTTATCTCATGATTGAAAAATGGTTCATGAGATAAAACTACTTGCTTGTCTTTTGTAATGACCACATCCATTTCCAATGTTGTTACACCCATGCCCAATGCATATATCATTGCAGGAATGGTATTCTCCGGCATCAGCCCGCGGCAACCCCTGTGACCTTGTTTATCAAATACGACTTTATTTACAGGCAAAGAAGTATCTTTTTTTGTTTCACTCATTTTTTTTGAATTGTTGCAGGCAGCTAAAAATAAGGATGCTGAAAAAATAATGAAGAATAAATATTTCATGTGCTAATTTAATCAATGCTTTTGGGAAAAGCTACGGTGTAATGTTATGCTATTTAAATTTTTATAAAGCATGTGCTTGCAGTTAATAATAAAAAATAAAGCCAGGGTAATTTCAAACCTGGCCTTAGCGTCTATGCTCCTTTGTGTCTTTGCGTGAAATATTTCTAACCGCAGAGAACAAGAGGAAAAGAGGTTGCGCAGAGAATTTACGCTAACATTAAATAATATAAAACAAATGAGATGATTTTTCTTAACTCCTTTGCGTCTTTGCGTGAAACTCCTTACGCCATCATTTCCTGTATTTTAGTAGGTTCCATATTTGCATTACGCATGGCAATTCCACGTACAGCATTTCCGGCAAATTCTGCAAATGCAGCCCTGGAAATAGTATCATCACTTACCATTACCGGCACACCAGAATCACCACCTTCGCGAATATTCTGTACCAATGGTATTTGTCCCAGGAAAGGGATATCAAATTCATCAGCCAGATTTTTCCCGCCATCTTTTCCGAAAATATAATATTTGTTTTCTGGTAATTCTGCAGGTGTGAAATAACTCATATTTTCAACCAGGCCAATCACGGGCACTTTCAATTGTGCCTGTCCAAACATAGCGATCCCTTTTTTCGCATCCGCCAGCGCAACCAACTGCGGTGTTGTAACAACTATTACGCCTGTTACAGGAACAGTCTGTACCATTGTTAAATGAATATCGCCGGTTCCGGGTGGCATGTCAATTACCAGGTAATCAAGTTCACCCCAATCTACTTCTGTTACAAATTGCCTGATAGCACTGCTTACCATCGGCCCGCGCCAGATCACTGCCTGTTTTTCATCAATCAGCAGGCCAATACTCATTATTTTTATGCCAAATTTTTCAATAGGCACAATAAATCCTTTGTCATCTATTTCACGCATCAATGGCCTTTCACCTCTTATACCAAACATAATATGCTGGCTGGGGCCATAAATATCAGCATCCATTAAACCAACTTTTGCACCGCCTTCGCTCAGTGCCAGCGCAAGGTTGGCAGCAATGGTGCTTTTTCCAACTCCGCCTTTACCACTCACCACCGCAATGATATTTTTTACACCAGCCAGTATGGTCTTGCCATCCATGCGGTTTGTGCTGGTATTGCTGGTAAAGTTCACCGTTACCTCAGCTTCTTTATTAACCAGTATTTTTATTGCATTGATACAGGCATTTTTAATCATATCCTTTAATGGGCAGGCCGGGGTAGTTAAAACTACCGTAAATGATACTTTGTTTCCATCAATGGCAATATCTTTCACCATATTCAGGGTTACAAGGTCTTTGCCAAGATCAGGTTCCTGCACATTGCCAAGGGCTTTTAAAACTTCTTCGTTGGTCATCGTTCAATTATTTGTTAAAAAACTGGTTTTACCTCCAAAATTAAACATTGAAAGGCTTACTTTGTTTATCATTTACGAAATGTTGTTACTTTTGAAGCAGGGAATTGAATAAATATACATTGTTCCCTTATAAAAGAGTACATATTTTATAAGGCATCAATTGCTAATTATTTAAAAATTTACAATTCCGTCTGGCTAACGCATGAATAGAATTTTACGATACATCCTCCTAGTTGCATTTTTTATTCCTGTTTCAGCCCAGGCACAGTTTGAGAACTTTAAAGATTCTGTTGTACAGCTTTTTGGAGTTGTAATGACGGCTGATAGCCTTAAAGGCATACCTTCAGTGAGTATAGTGGTAAAAGGACAAAACAGGGGAACCATTACAAATGACCAGGGTGTTTTCAGTATTGTTGTTTTAAAAGGTGATGCTGTTGAATTTACCAGTATCGGTTATAAGCCTCAATTGGTTAATATACCTAAAAGCCTTCAGGGAAACCAGCACAGTATTATTCAACTAATGGTAAACGATACAGTATACCTTCCTGCAACAATCATTAAACCAAGAGTAAGCAAAGAGCAATTTGAAAGGGATTTTGTAAATACCAAAATTCCGGATGATGACATAACCATTGCACGTAATAACAACAACCAGGCAACCAGGCGCATGCTGATGGCTACATTACCTTCAGATGGACGGGAAGCTTCCAATCAATACCTGCGACAAAGCGCCAATAAATTATATTATTCCGGACAGGTAGCCCCGCAAAATATCTTCAACCCCTTTGCATGGAACGAATTCATTAAAGCATGGAAACGGGGCGATTTTAAAAAGAAAAAATACTAAATTCTTTATCGGATCATTTAGTCGGTCTTTGTAAATAATTTTTTCAAATCACTTTATTCATTTTCTTTGTATAGAAAACCAATAAAAGAAAATGGAATCAATCAATCATGCCGCTATAATTAATCCGGGACAAAGTATTTTCCTGCTCGGGTTTATGGGGACAGGCAAATCTACCTGGGGGAAAAAATGGGCCGGCCTTTACAACATGCCTTTTCTTGACCTGGATGAATTGATTGAGCAGGCAACCGGGAGTACCGTTGTAGATATCTTTGAAAAAGAAGGAGAAGATTTTTTCCGTGAAAAAGAAACAGAAATATTAAAGAGCCAATGTAATGTGCAGGGGCATATCATATCATGTGGCGGCGGAACCCCTTGTTTTTATGAAAATATGAACTGGATGAATGAAAACGGATTTACTGTTTATTTGTCTGCAACCGCTCCCTTCATTCTTAAAAATGTATTGGAAGACAAAGAAAAACGTCCCCTGGTGAAAAATATAAATGAGGCTGAATTGCTATTTTTCGTTGAACAAAAATTAAAAGAAAGAATGCCATTTTACAACATGGCAAAATTATCGCTGGATGCTGAAAATTTAAATATAAATAGCCTGGGAGCTATGTTGGCTCCAACGCAATAACCAATACCTATGCATAAAGGATTTTTACGAACCGGTGCTTTTTTAGGAATGTTCTCTGTAATACTGGGTGCGTTTGCAGCACATACTTTAAAAGAGATGATCAGCGATCATGCCATTGCAACTTTTGAGACGGGAGTACGCTACCAGTTTTATCATTCCCTTGCATTGATCATGACCGGTATGCTATTTAAAGAATTTAATTACAAAGTTACTAAAATAGCCGGATGGCTTTTTATTGCAGGAATTATTTTATTCAGTGGTTCATTATATTGCCTCACTTATTTGCAGGCATCAGTAAATCCGGGTTTCAGGTGGATCGGTGCAATAACACCATTTGGCGGCATTTGTTTTATAACTGCATGGATATTTCTTTTTCTTTCTTTTTCCAGGAAAAAATAATTATACCCCGGTTTTAAGAAATGGTAACATCCCGGTACAACCTGATAATTGTGCCGTTTTTATTTTCAATTTTGAAATCAATACCAAGGTCTTCCATTCTCTTTTTCATGTTTTTCAGTCCGTTTCCAAAACGGGGAATATTATCAGTATCTATACCTTTCCCGTTATCGTGAATGATTAATGATATACCATTTTCTTCATTACCCAGTATAATATTAACTTCGGTTGCAGCAGCATGTTTTAGAATATTATTCAAAGCTTCCTTAACAACTAAAAAAACATTTCTCCTGATAACACCGGAGACTACCAGATCCGGTAAATCATCCGGAATACTGATCCTGCATTTGATACCTGTATTTTCAAAATATTCCAGCGCATAACTACGTATGTATGCAACCATATTACCAAGGGTATCATTGCTGCTGCTCATGCTCCAGATAATGGCATTCATTTTATTCAGCAATTCATCAGCAGAAACAGAAATTTTTTCTATTTCCGGCATCGCTTTATCACCCATTTTAGATTTAGCCAGTTCACTAAACAGCCGGATGGAGGTCATACCAGCACCCAGGTCATCATGCATATCGGCACTAATGCGGTTTCGTTCTTCCTGCTGAGCATTTATTACAGCCAGTTTGGTTTCAAACGCCTTCATTTCAGCTTCCATTTTCATTGCTTCCTGTTCTTTGATCTTTTCAACCAGTTCTTTCCTGTTCTTATATGTTAAGCCAAGCAGGAAAAAGAAAATGGTCATAATGATGCCGACTTCAAAATAGAACATGGCCGATTTTAATAATGATGTTGTTACCTTTTCTGTAAAAATGAGCAGCAAAGAAATAATAGAAAAGAAAATCTGTGCGCCGCTTCCCATAGCCATATAATTCATCAGCCTGTCATTATTCTTCAGGCTCATAAAAATGAATATGATGCCTATGAACAATGCCATTATCTTCATGGTATTTTCCAGGATGATACTAAGCATAAAATCATCAGTGTTGAAATAAACATAAGTATAAACCAGTATCATAAACCCAAGAAC
>JAGPDJ010000166.1 GCA_018057635.1 Ferruginibacter sp.
GAAAGAGTGAAATATGCTTTCAAATCTCCCCGTGTGATCAATAGCCATTCTATGGAATTTCTTAATCCTGGTACAATGGACATACGTATACTGCACAGGTTTGGTCCATTGGATCAGGGGTATAAAAATTTTTATGGATTTGACCAGGCAAATATGCGTATGGGACTCGATGTTGGATTACTTCATAATCTCATGATTGGTGTTGGGAGGAGTAACGTGAATAAAGAAGTTGATGGATTTATAAAATTTGCTCCCGTACGTCAATCTACAGGTCCGGGTAGTTTTCCAATAACCGTTGCCGCTATTGCCGGGATGACCTGGAATACCTCGCCATGGGATAATCCTTCCCGTAAGAATTTTTATACTTCAAAACTTGCATACTACTTTCAGGCAATATTAGGCCGCAAATTTAGTGAGGGTTTTTCTTTGCAATTTTCTTCCATACTGGTTCACAATAACCTGGTACCTGTTCACACACGGTCTAACGATATTTATGCACTGGGCGTTGGCGCAAGGATTAAGTTAACAAAACGGGTAGCCATTACCGGTGATTATTTTTATAATTTCAACGGGCTCGAAGAAAATGTTAATTATAACCCGTTATCTGTTGGATTTGATATTGAAACCGGTGGTCATGTATTTCAGTTGCATTTTTCCAATGCGGTTGGAATGAATGAAAGGGCACTCATAAATGAAACAACCAATTCATGGGCAAAAAAGCAAATAAGATTTGGTTTTAACCTCAGCCGGGTCTTCCAGGTGAAGAAAAAGCGGGGATGATTTATAATTATAAAAATGTAATCAGTTTGCCATGATCATTACATATTGAGTGTTTTGATCATGGCAATATTCATTACGAGGAAATAAATCATTCATTCAATAGTCTGGTTTGAATTTGAAACACGCTGGTATTATATTTTAAAATAGCCGGATCTGGTGCCAATTGTTGTTTCATTAATAATTTCTGCGAAAGCATGTAAAATTTAATTCAGGGGATCAACATAAAAGTGGATTTTAAGTATAAGTGCGGAAAACATATCTTCAATTTGTCGTATTATATTGACATTCAACAAAATGAGCAGTATTTAATTATGTTATTCGTCTAAAAATCTTACCCGTTTTCACTTGTTTGATTATTATTTTTTCCTTACCTTTGCGCCGCTAAAAGATTCAGCATTGGTATAATTAACTGAACTATTTAGCATAACATGAGAGCATACTAATCATATCATCGCCAGGAACCTGAATTTTTAACAGGTTCAACTACAGGCAAATTATATTCAGGAGTTAAGGCAGATCAGGAAACAGTGAAATGGAAACTCAGGCAAGGTTTTTAATCAAAATAATCACACAATAAACTAATTAACAAATAAACAAAAAAAGATGGCAGATTTACGTTATCAGAGAAACTTTGGAATTGCTGCTCATATCGATGCAGGTAAAACCACTACCACCGAGCGTATATTATATTATACCGGTGTAAACCATAAAATTGGTGAGGTGCACGATGGTGCAGCTACCATGGACTGGATGGCACAGGAGCAGGAAAGAGGTATTACCATTACTTCTGCAGCAACTACCTGTTTCTGGAATTTCCCAATGGTGCAAAACAAAAAAACACCGGATACCAAACAATACAAATTTAATATCATTGATACGCCGGGTCACGTGGATTTTACGGTAGAGGTAGAGCGTTCTTTGCGTGTACTGGACGGATTACTTGCTTTGTTCTGTGCTGTTTCTGGTGTTGAGCCACAATCAGAAACTGTGTGGCGCCAGGCAAACCGTTACAAAGTACCACGTATCGGGTTTGTAAATAAAATGGATCGTGCAGGTGCAGATTTCTTAAATGTAGTAAAACAAATTAAAGAAATGCTGGGTGCAAAAGCAGTTCCGCTTCAATTACCAATTGGCGCTGAAGACAGCTTTAAAGGAGTTGTTGACCTGATCACCATGAAAGGTATGATCTGGGATGAAGCAGGACAAGGTATGACTTACAACGAAGTCCCTATTCCGGAAGATATGATGGAAGAAGTGACCGAATGGAGGCAGCACCTGATAGAAGCAGTGGCTGATTACGATGACAAATTACTGGAAAAATTCTTTGATGATCCCAATACCATCACCGAAGCAGAGATCCATGAAGCGATCCGTAAAGCAACAATAGATATTTCCATCATCCCGATGATGTGTGGTTCTTCTTTTAAAAATAAAGGAGTACAAACAGCATTGGATGCTATAGTACGTTATTTGCCTGGTCCATTGGATATTGAAGCGGTTAGAGGAATCAATCCTGATACCGGGGAAGAATTGTGGCGCCATGCAGATCCAAAAGAACCATTCAGTGCCCTGGCATTCAAGATCATGACTGATCCTTTTGTGGGCCGTTTGGCATTCTTCCGGGCTTATTCAGGCCGTTTGGATTCAGGTTCTTATGTATTGAATACCCGTACTGGTAAGAATGAACGTATCAGCCGTATCATGCAAATGCATGCAAACAAACAAAACCCGGTAGATTTCATTGAAGCCGGTGATATTGGAGCTGCTGTAGGATTTAAGGATATTAAAACCGGTGATACTTTGTGTAACCAGGATCATCCGATAGTGTTGGAAGCCATGACATTCCCTGAACCGGTTATCTCTGTGGCTGTAGAACCTAAAACACAGGCAGACGTTGACAAAATGGGCATGGCTATCGCCAAACTGGTGGAAGAAGATCCAACCTTACGTGTAAAGACAGACGAAGAAACCGGCCAGACCATTTTAAGCGGTATGGGTGAACTTCACCTGGAGATCATTGTAGACAGGATGCGCCGTGAATTTAAAGTGGAAATTAACCAGGGAGCTCCCCAGGTTGCTTATAAAGAAGCATTTCATAATACCATCGAACACCGCGAAACGCTTAAAAAGCAAACGGGTGGACGTGGTAAGTTTGCCGATATTATTTTTGAGATCGGGCCTGCTGATGAAGAATTCCTGAAAGAAGGCAAATCAAACTTCCAGTTTGTGAACGGTTTATTCGGTGGATCAATTCCTAAAGAATTTGTTCCTGCTATCCAGAAAGGTTTTGAAACAGCTATGACTACAGGTGTACTTGCCGGCTATCCAATGGAAAGCATGAAAGTTCGTGTATTTGATGGTAGTTTCCACCAGGTGGATAGTGATGCGATGAGCTTTGAACTTTGTGCCAAACAAGGTTACCGGGAAGCAGGCCGCAAAGCGAAACCTGTTTTACTTGAGCCAATCATGAAAGTAGAAGTGCTTACGCCTGATCAATACATGGGTGATGTAACAGGTGACCTTAACCGTCGTCGTGGTATGCTGGAAGGTATGGATAGCAAACACGGTGTTCAGGTTATTAAAGCCAAAGTTCCTTTGAGTGAAATGTTCGGCTATGTTACTCAGTTACGTTCATTGAGCAGTGGCCGTGCAACTTCAACCATGGAGTTCAGTCATTACAATCCTGCACCAAATAATATTGCAGAAGAAGTAATAGCTAAGGCAAAAGGTAAAATGAAAGTTGAAGATTAATGAATTAATAATTCTTTAATAAATAATGAGCCCCGTTCTTAATTGAACGGGGCTTTTTTATATTACTCATTGATTTTCATTACACATAGATAGACTTAGTTCAATTGGTAACAATCCTGAAAATCGAACTCGGTAAAGTGAGCTTAAAAAACGGAAAACCTTAAATTGTTGAATAAAAAATATTTTATATATTTGATTTGCTCTTCCATATCCTGTTGATTTAACCTTGAAACTAACCTTAGCCGGAATCATTGTTCATGTAGCGGTAAATTCTACTTTTAATTTTTAGTTTATGAAAAAAAATATTCCCCTTTTTACAGGCATATTAATTTTTTGTGCTTTGATTTATAACACTTCAATAAACAATCTCCTCTTTAAGAAAATCAATACTGGCATACAGGTAATGATGCCTTCACCACAGGAGGGCGAAGAAAATGAAAGGTTAAGGGAAAGGTATAATGAGTTGAGGCATAAAACTGCGCCAGGTGTTTCATGGCGGGAAATAGAAAAGCTGAATGCTGCAAATTTGAGTGAAACGAAACGCAATACGCCCGGTACCCTTTCTTTTGCAAATGGAAATATCATCGGCACGTGGTCTGAAAAAGGAAATGATAATATAGCCGGAAGTTTAAGAGCTGTTGATTACAATCCTGCTACCAATACCATTTTTACGATATCAAATGGAGGTTCTGTCTGGAGCAGTATATTAGGTAGTGGTTCCTGGACTTTGCATAATCAAATCACCCAATTTGAGCAGAGAGCCATTAAAGTTTTTACAAAAACAGCGGGTGGCCAGAGATTACTGCTTGCTTCAGGCACCAATGTATATTATTCAGATGATAACGGACAAACAGTTTCAAATGCAACAGGCATTGTATTCCCCGTTGCATGGGGCGGAAATTATGTAGCGGGATTTTACCGGCTTAATGATGGAAGCAATACAATCTATTGTCTTACCAGGCCATGGAGTAATTCACCGTGGGCTCCGCGGTTTAGATTATACAGAAGCACAGACCAGGGGCAAAGTTATTCACAGGTTTATCAATTTGATACAGGCGATGATGAAACATTGTCGTTATGCATTCCGCATAATAGTAACAATATCTATGTTACAGATATTGGCTCTTTACCGGGAACAATTAAATTTTTTAATGTTACCGGCACTACGGTTAATTTGTTAAACAGTTATGCTTACGGTTCTCTAATAAGCAGGTGTGTATTAAAAGGCACTTTTCTTACAGGCACGCATAATTTATTCCTGATGATCAACAATAATACCATGCTTAGCAGTACCAACCTGGGTGCGGTCTGGTCATTCAGGTCATCATTGCCACATACAGCATGGTCAAAAATGAACGTTTCTATTAATGATGCTTCCATGGTTTCTTTCGGAGGTGTGGATGCATACCGTAGCACCAATTCAGGAAATAGTTTTACACTCATTAATGGCTGGGCAGATTATTACAGTAATCCCGCAACCAAACTGCATGCAGATATTATGGAGATAGAGTATTTTAAGAAAGCAGACAATACCGAATTTGCAATCATCAACTGCCATGGCGGAACTTATGTTAGTTATGATAACCTTGCAACAGTATCTAACTTAAGCCTGAATGGCCACCGGGCGGTTGAATATTACGATGTACTAACGGATACGATTAACCCGAACAGGATTTTTGCCGGAAGCCAGGACCAGGGATTGCAACGGACGCTTACTGGCTTAAATGCAGGTACACAAAATTTTCTGCAAATGATCAGTGGCGATTATGGTCATTTAAGCCTTACCAATAATAATAATTTTTTGTGGCCTCAATATCCCGGTGGCGATTATTATTTATATAAAGATCTTGGAAATACCAATCCTACCTATATTGGAAACTGGACGGTTCCTGGTACTCAAAAGCCAAATTATGGCTGGATGTTACCAGCAACAGCCACATCGGTAAGAAGTGCCAATGAAATATGGGTAGGAGGAGGTAATTTAACGGGTGGTGGAGGTTCTTACCTCATCAAAGCCACATTACCACTTGCCCCACCCTTTACCGTTAGTGCAACCCAGTTTAGTTACAATTTCAGGGCAAACAGTAATAATGCTTCTTCCGGAATTACGGCAATTGAACAGTCATTGATTAACCCTTCTAAATTATTTGTTGCTACAGAAGACGGAACTTTCTTTTATTCAAATGACCTGGGATTAAACTGGAATAAAACTGGTTCGTTTTCCGGCCCAACACCCTGGTATTTATATGGATCCTGTATTTTAGCCAGTCGCATTAATGCGAATTTGATATGGTATGGAGGATCAGGTTACAGCAATCCAGGCGTGTATAAATCAGTTGATGGAGGGGTAAGTTTTACAGCGATGTCGAATGGGCTGCCCGCTACATTGGTAAATGAACTGGTTGCATCACCCGATGAGCGCTTTATTTTTGCCGCAACAGAAGCCGGCCCTTATGTTTATGTGGTAAGCGAAAATCTTTGGTACAGCTTATCGGATAATACAATGCCTACACAATTTTTTACCGGAGTAGAATATATAAATGCACAGAGTATTGCCAGGTTTTCAACGATGGGCAGAGGTATAT
>JAGPDJ010000167.1 GCA_018057635.1 Ferruginibacter sp.
GAGATGTAGCTTGTGGCTATATCCTGAGCGTAAAAATACTACTAAAATTATTAAATCCAAATTTAACTTGAGTTATTTTATGGTTGTCTGATATATTTTATTTCCGCTTATATTAAATAAATTCTTCAATTTACTGATTGTCAATCTATTAACTTTCCACTTCTTTAATATTTATATATGAAACCTGGTTTAACAGACAGGCTAAAATGGCTGTCCCTTTTTAAAAATATGGGTTAATAAAATATGAATTATATCATTTTTAATTAACTGATAACTTGCAACTTATATAACTAAAAAAAAGATAAGAGGCTGCCAGAAAAACATCATTTTGTAAAGGAAAGCAAAAGAATAAACCTTTAATGCATTTCCTGGTGCCCTTCCAGATTTTTTTTCCAGGCCTATGCAATGCTGATGCTTTAGATAAAAGCCCCTTATCAAGATTTCTTTAATGTTATTTTTTTATCCTTTTCTCTACATAAATCTGCCCGTCTGAAAAGCATTTCAGCTTCAGAATTTTACTGACACCTTCAGCGGTTGCATAATAAACAGTTTGCCCTTCAAACAGTATTTCAGTTACATTGTTTAATATTGTGTAACCTTCAAAATCCAGTTTCAATGACTTTGTAACATTCAATGGCACTTCAGATAATTGCAGTTTTCTTGAAATACCTATGAGTTCCCCCTTTTCATTATATGCAGCATTCACTTCTCTTTCATTGAGATTAAATGATGCAAAATAAAGCTCATCCGTTTGCTCCCAGGTTACATTTACTGCCCCGGAAAAATTCTTTTCAAATGCATCCTTAACTGTTTTAGATACATTGTCGCTACCGGTGTTTGCAAATGCGCTGGCACCGGTTAGCAGCATAAAAGCTGCAAAAATGGCTGTTAACTTTTTCATGTCTATACTTTTTATTGGTTAATTAATACTGCGGCATGGCTTACCGCATTTTTTACAATACAAAAGTAAATTGTCGCAATACACAATAAATTGCATTATTGACCATGAACATTCTTTAAATGATTATAGTATTTAAACGGCAAAAATATAGTGCTTTAATTAATTTAAAAAAACCAGAAAACCCAATACTGTAAAGGGTTTTAATCTTTTTCTTAATAAAAATATAAATGATGCGATCGTAATGTTAAAAAGTGAAAACGGCAGGTATCACAGTTAGAAACTAACTTTAAGTATGAATTACCTGGCACATGCACATTTGTCTTTTGGAAATCCCCAGATTCTGATCGGGAATATGATCAGCGACTTTGTGAAGGGAAAAAAACAGTATGATTTTAACTCCATGATCCAAAAAGGGATCAAACTTCACCGTTCAATTGATAGTTTTACAGACGCTCATCCTGTAACCAAGGAAATGAAAGAGGTATTTAAACCGGCTTATGGATTATATGCCGGTGCTTTTACAGATATTGTTTATGATTATTTTCTTGCCAATGACAGTAATGAATTTACATCTCATCAGGAACTGGAACTTTTCAGTATCAATTCATATATGCATATTGAAAAGAAGCTGGCTGAACTGCCAACCGGTTTTCAACTGATCTTTCCGTATATGAAACAATATAACTGGTTGTATAATTACAGGCATCCCTGGGGCATACAAAAAAGTTTTACCGGCCTGGTTAAAAGAGCAAAATATATGGAAGACCCTGATACCGCTTACAGGATCTTCACAGAAAACCTGCAACAATTAAATTTACATTATGCTGAATTTTTCCCTTTGTTAAAAATTCATGCCACCCATACTTTAGCGCAATTATTAAATACCGATTAATATATCTTTGAAAAAATCCTGTTTGTAATGAAACGAATTCTTTTTGTAACCTTATCTCTTATTGTTAGTTACACTGCTGTTTTTTGTCAGAATAAAATCCCTCAACCCGACAAGTCTCCTATGGACATGAGTTATTATCCAGATAATTTCCCATTATTGAAGATACAGGAGAAAGCAAAAGAACCTCTCATAGCAAGGGTTGTTTACAGCAGGCCACAAAAAAACGGCAGGGTGATTTTTGGCAACCTGATTGAATACGGCAAGTTGTGGAGATCAGGGGCAAACGAAGCCACCGAAATTGAATTTTTTCAACCGGTAAAGATCAAAAACTATAAAATTAAAAAAGGGCGCTACACATTATATACCATTCCAGACAGCAGCAGGTGGACCATAGTGCTTAACAAAGAAACCGATATCTGGGGCTCTTTCAAATACGATAAACAAAAAGATATTATGAGGATTGATGTTCCGGTGGAAAAACAAACTGACGCCATTGAATCTTTTTCTATGTTTTTTGAAAAATCTGCTATTGGATTTTCTTTGCAGATAACCTGGGATGATGTAAAAGTTAGTTTACCAATTTCATTATGATATTTATGTATTTACAGAAAAAAATTACCCGTTTATTTCTTTTATGTTGCATTTCCATTGCCTTTCTCTTTTCCTGTAAATACAATATTAAACAGGATAATAAAGCTGAAACATTAACAAAAGACTCACTGCCAGCTAAAGAAAAAATTAATCCTTATATAACTAATGACAAGTCGCCGTTGGATATAAGTTATTACCCGCAGGAATATCCTGTATTGCGAATGAATGGCACAGATTCAGGTAAACTTGTGTGCAGGGTTATTTACAGCAGGCCACAAAAAAACGGAAGAATTATTTTTGGCAATGCTGATAAAAGCCTCTGTATATATGGCAAAGAATGGCGCCTGGGAGCCAATGAAGCAACCGAAATTGAGTTTTTCAAACAAGTGAATATCAATGGCAATAATATTAACAAGGGGCGTTATGTAATTTACTGTATCCCTTACCCGGATAAATGGACAATAGTAATAAACAGTAATCTCTACACCTGGGGACTACATATGGATCCTGCAAAAGATATTTTTAAAACTGACGTACCGGTTACACAACAATTTCCGGCACTGGAAGATTTTACAATGGTATTTAAACCTGCTTCCTATGGTGCCGACCTGTTGATGGCATGGGATAATGTTAAAACAGTTTTACCAATTTCTTTTTCAAAATAAATTTTGGCTTTACTTACCGGAATAAGGATATTTACAAAATGTGTGGCATAGCCGGAATCATTTCTCCCGATAAATTGGTTTTAAACCATCATGTACTGAAAAATATGGCAACGGCCATTGCTCACCGGGGGCCTGACGGTGAAGGTTACTGGATAAATAAAAACAATACAGCAGGTTTAGCGCACAGGAGGCTTGCGATCATCGATCTTTCTGAAGCCGCCGCCCAGCCAATGCATTACATGCAGCAATACAGCATTGTTTACAACGGTGAAATTTATAATTACATTGAGCTAAAAAGAGAATTAAAAAAATCGGGTTATCATTTTACCACAGAAAGCGATACCGAAGTTATACTTGCTGCCTACGATTGTTATAAAGAAAGATGCCTGCAATATTTTGATGGCATGTTCTCCTTTGCTATTTGGGATGATAAAGAACAAACCTTATTTGCAGCAAGGGACCGTTTTGGTGAAAAACCTTTTTACTACTATACCGAAAAAAATTTATTTGCGTTTGCCAGTGAAATGAAAGGTCTTTGGGCAGCAGGCATAGACAAAACCATTGAAAATAAAATGATCCTTAATTTTATCACACTTGGTTATGTTCAAAACCCGGCGAACAAATCACAAACTTTCTATAAAAACATCTTCTCATTGCCACCTGCACATTTCCTTAAATACAAAGCTGCAGGCAACCATATAAGTATTGAAAACTATTGGGATATAGATAAACAGGCACAGATTAAAATTAGTGAAGAAGCTGCTGTTAAAACCCTTGACACTTTCCTGTACACTTCTATAAACAGGAGGCTAAGAAGTGATGTGCCTGTTGGAGCAAGCCTCAGTGGCGGACTGGATAGCTCATCAATTGTTTACTTCATCAGTAAACAATCTGGATATGGAACTGATAAGTTAAAAACATTTTCAGCCGTTTTTCCGGGATACGAAAAAAATGAACAGAAATTTATCCGGCAGGTTACCAGTCATTTTAATATTGAAAATTATACAACTGCTCCTTCTGCCCATGGACTGATAAATGATTTTGAAAAACTTTGTTACCACCAGGAAGAACCATTTCTTTCATCAAGTATATATGCACAATACAAAGTTTATGAACTGGCAAAGATTAAAAACATAAAAGTTTTACTGGATGGCCAGGGTGCAGATGAAATATTTGCCGGTTACCATAAATATGTACACTGGTATTTACAGGAACTGGTGAGCCGGAATAAATTTTCAGGCGCATCCAGGGAAAAGAACCTGCTTCAAAAGAACAATGTTAACTTTCCATGGAACCTGAAAAACATACTTGCTGCATTTTTGCCCTCTCATGCTTCCATTGCCCTTGAAAAAAAAGAATACAATAAGATCATTCACAATACAGATGTTACAACTAACCTGATGGGATACCTGAAAGGAAGGGAATGGGAAGGAATTCACAAACCCGTAGTTACAAAATTAAATGACATCCTTTACTTCAATACAATGCAAAGCGGGCTGGAAGAATTATTGCGCTACAGCGACAGGAATGCTATGGCTCATGGCAGGGAAATAAGGTTACCTTTTTTATATGATGAAATGGTAAAATTCATTTTTTCATTACCCTCAGGTTATAAGATCAGGAATGGCTTTACAAAATTCATATTGCGAAGTGTAATGGAGAATAAACTTCCGCACAATATTGTGTGGCGTACTGATAAGATCGGTTATGAACCTCCTCAAAAACAATGGATGGAAAACCCGTTGCTAAAAGATTTTTTGTATGAAGCAAAGGCCAAACTGGTTAAAGAAGACATCCTAAAACCACATGTGCTGGCAAAAAAACAAAAAATACATCATGCACATGATGCCGACAATTATGACTGGCGTTATTTAAGTATTGCGCAAATGATGCATAAATAAGCCGGCAATGGATTTATATTAATTAATTTAGCCTTTCAAAAATCAATAAAAGATGAATGATAAAAATATGCTGGCAAACAAAAAAATGGCAACTAAAATCATACATGCTGGTGCTGAACCCGACCCAAGCACAGGAGCTATCATGACTCCCATTTACCAAACCTCTACGTATGTGCAATCTGCACCCGGCGTAAACAAAGGTTATGAATATGCCCGTTCGCAGAACCCAACCCGGTTTGCACTGGAAACAGCATTGGCTGTGCTGGAAAATGGGAATTATGGACTGGCGTTCAGCAGTGGTGTTGCTGCAACTGACGCAGTAATCAAATTATTATCCCCGGGAGATGAGGTGATAGCAGCCAATGATATGTATGGTGGAACATACAGGCTGTTCACAAAAATATTTGCAAAATTCGGCATACAATTTATTTATGTTGATACAACCAATGCTGAAAATATCCAGGCTGCAGTTACTGCAAAAACAAAACTGATCTGGATTGAAACCCCTACCAACCCTTTAATGAACATCACAGACATTAAAGCTGCATCTGCCATTTCAAAAAAAGCAGGAGCTTTGCTTTGCGTTGACAATACTTTTGCATCGCCCTATTTACAAAACCCGCTGGATCTTGGTGCCGATATCGTAATGCATTCTTCCACAAAATACCTCGGTGGCCACAGTGATGTGATACAGGGAGCACTCATTATGAATGATCCGGCACTCCGGGAACAACTTTATTTTATTCAAAAAAGCTGCGGTGCTGTACCCGGACCAATGGACTGCTTCCTGGTTCTGCGGGGAATTAAAACGTTGCATGTACGCATGAAACAACATTGTGAGAACGGCCAGAAGATCGCACACTTCCTGCGCAATCATCCGAAAGTTGAAAGGGTTTACTGGTGCGGTTTTGAAGACCACAAAAATTATGACATCGCTAAAAAGCAAATGCGGGATTTCGGTGGCATGATGAGCTTTACTTTAAAAGATGACAGCATAGAAGCAGCAACAAAAGTATTGTCATCAACTAAGTTATTTTCACTGGCAGAAAGCCTTGGTGGCGTTGAGTCATTGATCAACCATCCATCCAGCATGACACATGCAAGTATTCCGCGTGAAGAAAGAATAAAGAACG
>JAGPDJ010000168.1 GCA_018057635.1 Ferruginibacter sp.
TTTTGTACCAGTATTCAGCACCGATAGAAGCTGAAACTTCACGAAGTTCTTCAGCACCACCATCAGGAGCATCTCCGAAAGAACTGAACCAGCTGCTAACAACACCTTTTGAACGGTAATCAGCCAATCCTGCTGAATCAAAAACATCCGGAGGAGTTGGAACCAGTAATTTGTTCACATCCAAAGCAACAGTTAATTTATTATCTGCATCAAATACTTTGGTGTAAGCACCACCTAAACCAAGGTTAGCAGGAATATAATCTTTTTGAGTTGCATCGCTGGTATAAGAAATTTTAGAACCCAGGTTGCTAAGGGTTAAACCCCAGTTGAATCCCTGTCCGTTTTCTTTTTGTCCATTGTGAAACAGGTGAAGGTCACCGGCAACAGAACTACCTTTCTTATAATTGATACCATTAACTGTACCACCAGCAAGGTCAGAGCTGATATACCTTAATGCAATACCCAGTGAAGTTTTCTTAGACAATTTCCTTGAATAACCAAGATCAATTGCAAATTCCCTTGGGCGGAAAGTTTGTAAAGGATTTCCAAGTGCATCAGTAAACTGAATGTTACCAAGGCTGAAATACCTTACAGAAGCAGAAAGCGCCTGCATGTCGTCCAGTTTATAATACCCAGCCAAAGACATCAGGTAAACATCGTTTAAACCCAGGTCATTTAACCATGGAGTGTAAGAAACTGCTACACCTGCTTTGTTAGTGCTAAATGGTGTTTTAGCTATATTCCAGAAGTTAGAGTTCTGGTCAGGGTTAGTTGCAATTCCTGCATCACCCATACCACCTGCACGTGCATCCGGTGATATCCTTAAAAATGGCACTGCAGAAGTAACCACGTTGATTGAGTTTGCAGTTTGGGCTTTGGTTGTAGTTATTGCCCCTCCCAGTAACATTACCAGGGCAGTAAGTTTCAAAGTTGCTTGTTTCATGCGTTTGTTTTGTCTTGGTTAGGTAGACTTACCTCTATAAGCGTTGATTTAATAGTTTTATTAAGTTGTAAAAATAGCAGATTTCTTCAAATCACCAACTAAAAATATAAATTACTGTTAAAAAAAACAAAAATTATACTCAAAGATAGCTGTAAATAAATCTTTTACAAAATAAAGAAGAATATCTTCTGTAAATGCAAATGTAAGTACTGTAAACGTAAGTGATCAAAAAAATATTGTATTTAGTCCTGTTGATATAATGTATAAAGTATTGAAACAAGCCTCAATATAGTAGTAATTGTTGAGTTTTTATTCACGAACTTAGATTGAAACAAAAATAAATTCAGTTAAGATGCTAAAATGGTTGTAAAAAAATTTCAGTTTCACTGAAAGTATTTATATTCGCAATTCGTAGAAAACCCCATTTACAATAATAAAGGAAACCTTTCGTTAATCAATTTGCAAAACGAATGAACATGCAAAATTTTTTTTCAGGTAAAAATCTGATTATCCTGGCAGTTGCTGCCATATCCCTGGGCTCATTAAGCTCTTGTTCCAAAAAGAAAAGCAAGTCGAGTGTGACTGGCTGGAACTATGACGACAAGAAAATGGGCAATTTCCATGTAGCCAAGATCAAGTATCCCAAAGCCGGCCCGGGCCTTGTATTCGTACAGGGTGGTTCATTTGTAATGGGTGCCAAAGACGAAGATGTAATGGGCGATTGGAACAATGTACCACGCCGTGTAACTATTCCATCATTTTTTATAGATGAAACTGAAGTGGCAAACGTTCATTACAGGGAATACCTGTACTGGCTGGAAAACACTTTCAGCAATGATACAGCTATCATGAACCGGAGTTTGCCTGATACATTGGTGTGGAGAGAAGAACTTGCATACAATGAACCTTATGTTGAATATTATTTCAGGTATCCATCATATAACTATTATCCTGTAGTGGGTGTAACCTGGCAACAGGCACACGATTTTTGTATCTGGAGAACAGACAGGGTGAATGAATTAAATCTTGTAAGTAAAGGTTATCTTAAAAAAGATGCTATCAAAAGAGAAATGAAAGGCGGCGGAGCCGATGGTTCATTTAATACAGATGCATACCTGATGAATCCTGAATTGATCCAGGGAAGGAATAAACCAAAAAAATCTGCTTTAAAAGATGTAAACGGTAAGCCACGCAGTACCGTAAGGATGGAAGATGGTATACTGGGCATGGGTTACAGGCTTCCAACAGAAGCAGAATGGGAATATGCTGCTTATGGTTTACTTGACCAAAACCCATCACCGCGTAAAAAAGAAAATAAGAGCGGTGAAGAATTACGTAATAATCAGCAGATCTATTCATGGAGCAAAAACGCAAACGGTCTTAGAGATAACCGCAGGGGAAGCTGGCAGGGTAAATTCCTGGCAAACTTCAAACGCGGAAGTGGAGATAACATGGGTATTGCTGGTGGTTTGAATGACCGTGCAGCTATTCCAGGTCCTGTTAAAGCTTTCTATCCAAATGCTTTTGGCTTATATAATATGAGTGGTAATGTGAGTGAGTGGGTTGGTGATGTTTACAGGCCTATGACTTCAGTTGACGGACAGGATTTCAACTATTTCCGTGGTAATAAATTTCAGAAATTTTATAAAAACAGCAGCGGCGAATATGAAAGAGATAGTATGGGCCGGTTGAAAAAAGCTGATATATCAGACGAAGAAGTTAAGAACCGTGCAAACTACCAGCATAATAATGTAATCAACTATCTTGATGGTGACTCTGCAAGCCAGGTTTACTATGGTTATGGTATCACTACTTTGATCAGCGACCAGTCAAGGGTTATTAAAGGTGGTAGCTGGAATGACAGGCCATATTGGTTATCGCCGGGAGCACGCCGTTTCATGGAAGAAACCCAAGGTGCCAGCACAGTTGGTTTCCGTTGTGCACAAAACTACTTAGGCCCGCCGGAAGGACCAGGGTTTAAAGAAGGTAATATCTTCGGAAAACGCAAACAGAACAAGCGCAAAAAGAAATAATCAAATCATTTATATTATAGAACCCCTTCAGCTCAACTGAAGGGGTTTTGTTTTACTTGTTATTTTGCCGGGATTATTTTGCCGGGGAGACGGGAAGGCGTTTTATTTGAATTCGTTATGCTTGTCATATTCTTCCTGTTTTACCGCTTTGCCGGTAAGTTTTTTTAATTGCCTGAAAGGCAGTAAGGCGTTTAAAGTACTCATTCCGTCTTTTCGCCTTCCCGGCATATAAGCTAAAGTGCTATTTTTGTCATCATGGAAATAAATGAACTATACCAGCACTTTAAAAAACACCCCAGTGTACAGACGGATTCAAGAAAAATAAAAAAAGGCGACCTGTTTTTTGCCCTGAAAGGCCCTAATTTTAACGGTAACAAATATGCGCAGCAAGCCTTAGATGATGGCGCTGTTTTATGTATTGTTGATGAAGAAACCGGTTTACATGACAGCCGGATAATTAAAGTGAATGACAGCCTGGAAACCCTACAGGCATTGGCAAAAAAACACCGGGAACAATTTTCCATTCCGTTTATAGCAATTACCGGCAGTAATGGCAAAACAACTACAAAAGAGCTGGTTCATGTGGTGTTATCTATGAAGTATATCACTTATACAACAACCGGCAATCTTAATAATCACATTGGCATTCCGCTTACGATCCTTTCTGTGAAACCGGATGCAGAAATGGCCGTAATTGAAATGGGTGCCAATCACCAACATGAAATTGAAGGATACTGCAAATATGCCTTACCAACTCATGGACTGATCACAAATTGCGGTAAAGCACACCTGGAAGGATTTGGTGGTGAAGAAGGTGTAAAAAAAGGAAAAGGTGAATTGTTCGATTACCTCCGAAACAACAATGGCACTGCTTTTATTTTTAATGATTACGGATACCTTTCTGAAATGAGTAAAGGTATTTCTAACATTATTACTTATGGAACTATTGATGCAGACTTAAACGGTGAAGCAATAAAAGAATCAGGCAGTGAATTCCTCCGAGTAAAAATCGGCAAAGGTGTTACCATCAATGAAATAAACACACAACTTGTTGGAGGTTATAATCTTCCAAATGTACTTGCAGCTGTGTGCATTGGCAAAACTTTTGGGGTTGATGATGAACAGATCATTGCTGCACTTGAAAATTATATCCCATCCAACAGCCGGTCTCAATTGATAGAAAAAGACAGTAACCGCATCATACTGGATGCATACAATGCCAATCCATCAAGCATGAAAGCAGCTATTGAGAACTTTGCAAATATGCCGGGTAATAAAAAAGTGCTCATGCTGGGCGGCATGATGGAATTGGGGGATGAAAGCATGACCGAACATGAGAACTTAGTAAAACTCATCAATCAAAATCAATGGCATAAAGTAGTATTGGTTGGAAAGGATTATAAAGACCTTCCTGTTTCTTTCATTCATTTTTATGATGTTTCAGATGCAAGGAACTGGTTCCGGGAGCAACATTTTATGGATGCACTAATATTGGTAAAAGGCTCCAGAAGTATGCAGATGGAGAAAGTGCTGGAGTGAGGGTTTAGCGGTTAGCCGTTAGCGGTTAGTTATTAGCTATTAGTTGGGAGCCGCTATGGCGGTTAAAAAGCGGAGACGAAGGGATTCGAACCCTTGATACAGTTTCCCGTATACACACTTTCCAGGCGTGCTCCTTCAACCACTCGGACACGTCTCCAATCCAGAAAATAAATTATTTTATGGGACGCAAATGTACATGCTTATATGGGTAAATTAAAATCAATCTGAAAAAATGATTTAAAACGACAATCAATTTTATTTTTTAAAACCTGATGTAGTTTTAGTCCATATACTGTTATAATTAAGTGTAGCTGCGGCGGGTTTTATAACACAAAACAATAAATCCAGTATCTTTGCTAACTAAAAAGTACAACAAATAATGTTGAAGTCAGGAATTATATTCAGTTTTTTACTTATATCATTAACATCCTTTATATCAGGAAATGGTTTAAAAAAAGAATTCGACAAGGCAGATTTTTATGCTGCTCTTTCTTCTGATAAATTGAATGAAATAAATACCCAGTTAAATATCCTGAAAGAATCATCCCTCGATGAAAAAGAAGCTTATGAAGGCACTTTGCTCATGAAAAAATCGGGGCTGGTAGCAAATGCAAAGGAAAAACTGAGTTTATTCAAAACAGGCAGGATGAAACTGGAAGCCAGTATTTCAAAAGATACTAAAAATGCAGAGTACAGGTTTTTAAGGATCATCATCCAGGAACATGCACCTAAAATTGTAAAATACCGCAACGAACTGGAAGCCGATAGCCGGCTGATACTTGATAATTACAAAAACCTGCCGCAATTCCTTCAACAGGTGATAAACGATTACAGCAAAAAATCAAAGGTTTTAAAAAACCTGTAAGTCAATAACAGGCAGCATGAGTAAAAAAGTACTTGCCATTTATTATTCCCAGTCGGGCCAATTGGGAGATATCATCAGCAGCCTCACCAAGCCTTTATCGGATGCGGGACACAGTGTGGAAACTATTTGTGTGCAGCCAGTTACAGCCTACCCATTTCCATGGAAAGGGAAAAGTTTTTTTGCTGTGATGCCGGATTGTGTAACGGGTGTTCCAACAGCATTGCAGCCATTTCAGTTAAAAGAAAACACCTACGACCTGGTGATCGTTGGATACCAGGCCTGGTTTCTTTCTCCGAGCATACCCAGTAATTCTATTCTCTCCCACCCTGGCATAAAAGCTGTATTGAAAAACACGCCGGTAGTAACCATTACGGGTGCACGCAATATGTGGATCAGCGCCATGGAACGGATAAAAGTAATGCTGAAAGATTCCGGGGCAAGGTTATCTGGCAATATTGCATTGGTTGACAGGCATGCTAACATCATCAGTTTCATCACCATTTTTTACTGGATGTTCAAAGGAAAAAAAGAACGTTACCTGAATATATTTCCAAAACCAGGTGTGGCCGATGCCGATATTGATACCTGTAAGCAATATGGAGACATTATCGGCACACATCTTGAAAACGGGAACTGGAATGGTTTACAAGAT